>NZ_SPVJ01000064.1:0-33833 GCF_004634465.1 Bradyrhizobium sp. MOS001 | reverse complement strand
AATGAGAACGCACGCGCGCTGATATCCATGATGGCCCGGAGCAAATGCTCCAATCAAAGGCCGGATACATTGATGCAAGACCACTCACCACCTGATCGACGAACCTCTTGCTACGCACGGCCGGACCATACATTGGGTCACAAGCCGGCATCGACCCAGAGCGCTGGAACGTCTGCTAAGGGGCTAAACGGCGACATGCGGCCTGTGGAGTCGGCACCGCTCCACGCCGGGTAGCGGCCAGCTCAAAGCTCGGAGACCAATTCCACCAAGATCTGACGCAGCCACGCATGAGATGGATCGTGATCGTAGGAAGCGTGCCAGAGCAGTGAAACAGCTACGTCCTGCAAATCCACCGGAGGCTGGCTCAGGCTAAGCTTGAGTTCTGTGGCGAACAACCGAGCGAGCCGCGCGTGCATTGTCACGACGACAGGTGCGCGTGCCACCAAGGCAGGGACAGTGAGGAAGCGAGGCGTGGTCAGGACAACCGTCCGCCGCAATCCCAGTTTCTCAAGGGCGTCGTCTACCACGCCGCGCACAGTCCGGCCCGGCCGCAGGCTCGTGAGAACATGAGGTAACCGCACATAATCTTCGAGCGAGATTTGGGCGTCGGTGATGCCCGTTATCTCCGCGTTGAACATGCACAGATAGCTCTCGTTGAACAGCAGACGCCGCTTGTGGTGGATCTGGCCCTGAGGAAAGACGTCATAGCCAATAGCGAGGTCCAGTTCGTCGGCATCGAGATCATCCAGAAGTCTCGACGAGTCGATGTTGTAGAGGCGCAGATGGACGCCAGGCGCAACCTTGCGCAGGCGTGCGAGGAGAGCGGGAAGGACCAGGATTTCCATGCTGTCTGGGAGTCCGAACCTGAAGGTCCGCTCTGCCGTCGCTGGATCGAATGCGTCGTCGCGTGAGACAATCGTTTGGATTTGAGACAGCGTAGCCCGCACCGGCTCTACCAGCATCACTGCACGAGGAGTGAGGCGCAAGCCGTCGGGCCCGCGCGTCAGAAGCTCGTCGCCGAACAGGTCACGCAGGCGGGCGAGATTGTGGCTCATCGCCGACTGACCAATGCCCACGCGGCCCGCAGCTCGCGTGACGCTACGTTCGCGAAGCAAGGCATCGAGGTGAACCAGTAGGTTTAGGTCGAGATGGCTTAGATTGACGGCATCGATACCCATCATCGATCCAATCTGTTTGATCAATGAGCATAGGCCGTCCATCTTATGTGGCAAGGGAACGGAGGGCGTGGCCCACCGCCCAGCTAAAGGAGATCAACATGTCAATCCGCAGTGGCCTTTTGGCCGCCACACTAGCCTTAGCCACCTTTGGAACCGCTCATGCAGATAGCCTCAGGCCAATTCAGGCAAAGAGCATCGATCTCGGCGGGGTGTCCGGCGTCGCCTACTACACCGTTGAGCGCGATGGGTTCCATGTCGTGACGACCCTTGCTCAGGGCGAGACGGGAACGCCAATCCGCGTAGTCTCTGTTCTTGCGCCAGGCCAAAGCGTTGTTCTCTCAACGTCCCAGCAGCCACGTGCGCTTGAAATCAGCCGGGCGGGCAACGAAGTGTTGGTCCGCAAGGCGGCGCCCGTCACGAACTAAGGTTCGAGCCTAGCGGGCGCGGTAATTTTCGGCGCCCGCTCTAACCCCGGAAGGCGTCAGGCGGCCCTTACGCCGGCGATGGTGAAGCGCACCAGCAGGTGATAGCTCGCCAGCATCGGCGTCGGACCCGGTGGTGAGATCAGCCGAGAGTCTTGCGACGTTCCGCGTCGACTTGAGCCCGCCATTGCTTGACGAGATCGCGCCGGCGACCGGGATAGCGTTCCGTCCTGAGCTTGATCTTTTCTATCCGATCCGCCCGGAATGAGCGGAAGTCTTTCCTCATTTCGCACCAGCCGGCAATGATGCGCCGGGAATCGAAAAAGCCGACGCCAATTGGCCAGATGATCCGCGTGGTCTTCGCGCCTTGCGGGTCGCGATACACAATGGAAAGCTTGTGTTGGTCGCGCATGGCTTGCCGCACGACGCGAAGGTCGACGGCTTCGGGTTGCTTCGGCCTGCGCCCTACGTGAAAGGCACTGTCGTCCAGCTTGTGTTGCAGCTCCGAGGGAAGGACCGCGCCAATTTTAGCGAGCGCGTCACGCGCCGCCAGCGCGAACTCGTCATCGGTCTGGCGAGATACCCATTGGGCGCCCAGCGCCAAGGCTTGGATTTCCTGTTCCGAGAACATCAGGGGAGGAAGGAGGAAGCCGGGTTGCAAGACATAGCCAAAGCCAGGCTCACCGTCGATTTGTGCGCCCAAGCCCTGCAAGTCGGCGATGTCGCGATAAATCGTTCGCAACGACACACCCGCCTCAGCCGCAAGGTCGTTGCCCGACACCGGGGTGCGGTGCCGCCGCAAGATCTGCATGAGGTCGAATAATCGTTGGCTCTTCGACATAGACCAAGTCTAGCACGACTCCTGCCAAAAAATGGCAGTAGGCATCGCGGGCCACGGGCGGCGGGGCTTTACTGGCCCAGACGGCATTTACATCGCTACCAGAGCCTTTCCGGCGAGCTTGTGCCCGGCTTCAAGCGCAGCGATGAGCGGGATCGCATCGTTCAGACGCACGGTCTCAGCAACTGGCAAGCGCAGCTTTCCATTCGCCGAAGCGACGGCAAGGCCGTCAAGGATATCAGCCCGCGCGGTGCAGACGATCGGCTTGAGTTTCCGGTTGAAGATCGCACGGATGAACTTGATTGGCGCTGGATTGATATCGAGATACACGCCCCCTTCGCGAAGCAGGCCAACCCCGGCGGCAACTGCCATCGTTCCCGCCGAGTCATACACTACGTCGAAGCGTTCACGGATCTTCGACAGATCGGTGGCCCGATAATCGAAGAGAGGCAGGACGTCCAAGTCACGGGCTCGCTGCATCGCCTGCGCACTGCATGTCCCCGCGACGGTCGCCCCGAACATCTTTGCGAGCTGCACCGTGGCCTCGCCGACAGCGCCGGTGCAGCCGTTGATGAACACCTGGCCGCCGGATTTCAGGGCAGCCTTGTCCACGAGGCCGTTCCATGCGGTGACCCCCGGCGTAGCCAGGCAAGCCGCGTCCTCGAACGAGACTGAATCCGGCCTCCTGGCGACGAAGGTTTGGGGAGCGATGACGGCTTCGCCAAGCGCGCCACCATGCTTTATCTGCGACATGCCGAATACGGGATCGCCAATTTTGAAGCGCGTGACACCAGCGCCGACAGCGGTCACGACGCCGGAAAAATCGCTGCCCATGGCGCGCGGAAATTTCTTCCCCGTCACCATTTTGAGATAGCCATTGCGCACCTTCCAATCGATGGGATTGATGGCGGCGAACTTGACCTTGACCGCGACTTCGCCGGTCCCCGGAGCCTTCAGCTCGAAGGCTTCGAGCTTCATCGTTTCAGGGCCGCCGTAGCTGTAATATTGAATCCGTTTCATGGTCGATCGTGCCTTAGTGCGGTTGGACGGTCGCCGTGTAGGCGGCGAACGGAGTCGCGTCGTAGATCACTTCGGTCGACGCGATCTTGCCGTTCTTCACCTTGAGGAGTTCCGCGACGACGGCGTTGGCAACCGGATGGGTGTCCGCGCTGTAAACGACGACAGCCTGATCATCGTCGCCGTAGACGGCGAGAACCGTGACCTTCTTGATCATGCGGGCGAAACCCTCGTGGAATTCGCGAAACTTCTGCATGCCGGCGATCCGCCCGCGTGGCGACGTGCAAACAACGTCGTCCGCCGACACGGAAGTAATCGTATCCACGCTCCTGCTGGCGATGGCCTCGATGTAGGTCTTGGCGATCTGCAGCGCCTGGCCGTTGCTCTGGGTTTTCATCGTCTTCCTTTCAGTAAAAATGCCCTGAAAGAAGACCTAGCGCAGGCCAGTGACAGATTCTGGCAGTAGGAAATCGGCGCAGCCGAAGGCGCCTTCGCGCCGCGAGCGGCCTGCCTCCCCTATCCTGTCCACTGCCCCGAACCTCGCGCTCCGCCAACCTTCATTTGAATGATGACGAGACAATTGGTCGCAACCACTTTCCACCGAAAGACCTGAATGAGGTCAGGAGAGATGAGCACCTGTCCAGCATGCGGCAGTGGATCAACTGCCAAACTGTTTGAAGTGACCGCAGATCAGGCCTCTCGATCCTTCGTCAGTCCGCGCCAGTATCCGGATCGCTCTCGAAAGTTAATAAGCCACCTGTCGCTGCTCTGGGGCTGCGACACCTGCGATATCCGCAAATGTGCCGATTGCGGATTCGGTTTTGCAGATCCGTTCGTCGCGGGTGGCGCCGAGTTCTATAACCTGGCCGCGCCGCACCCTTCCTATCCAACCATGAAATGGGAGTATGCGAGGACGATCGAGGAGCTGAACGGCCTCGGCACGGCCGGAAAAACGGCGATCGATGTCGGGGCCGGGTTTGGCTATTTTCTCGATCACATCAAGGACAAACTCTTTCACGCGTCCGATATTTACGCGGTCGATTACAACGAAGCAGCGCAACAGGCCTTGCGTTCGAAAGGCTACAAGACCTTTTCGGTCGACCTTCGGGAGGATGGCTTCACTCCGATGAAGGAGGCCTTCGACATCATCTTCATGTTTCAGGTGTTCGAGCACATGGACCGGGTGGATGACGTCTTCGCGCGGTTGAAATACCTTCTCAAGGCGCAAGGCTCTGTCTTCATCGCCGTGCCGAATGATATCCGAACGCACTACATGGAGGGCCACGGATCGCTCATCGACATGCCGCCGAACCACATTGGCCGCTGGACGAAGGAAGCGTTTGACGCGGTATGTCGGCGACACGGCCTGCAATTGAGCATTTGCGAGCGGGAGCCATTCAACCTCCTGAAGTTTCTCAGGGAAGACATCGTGGACAGCTTTTTGCGCAGGGCCGAGAAACCGGGCAGCGTCAGTGAGTTCGTGCGCGGCCTGCCGCGAAGCAAAGCGCAGCGGATTGGGCAGGCCGTGATCGCACTTGCGCTTGCACCATTACGCTTGCCGGCATGGGCCTACGCGGCCAGGAACTCCTCGACGCTCGGCAGTGCGCTCTGGGTGAAGATCGACAAAGGCGCGTGACGAGCGGCCACGGTCGAACGGGCCGCTCGCCGCCGCAGCGCCTGCTGACTCATCACCTGCTCTTCGGTCTGATGGCGTCAACAGTTCCCTGTATAAAGGCCTGGAGTTTCCCGACGTCCCCTTCCGTCAACTTGCCGCTGAAATCCGGCATGCCCTGGTCGCGGAATGGACCGTGGAAGAGGATATGCCTCAGATTGGTGATCTCTTCGGCGCTGGCGTAGCCGAGATTGATGATGTTGCCGCCGCGGCCGACGCCAGGCACGCCGTGGCAGGCGACGCAGGCTGCCGCGACATAGATCTCGCCGCCTTCCCTGATGTCCTTCGGATCATACTTCACGCCCTGCAGCAGACCTTCGGTCTGATATTTGACGAACGCTGGCAGCTTCGCCGTGCCGCCGAGTGCGTATGTGTAGATCGTTCCCGGGTTCTGGTACTCGGTCGCGCGGTGCGTCAGGCCGTAGGATCCGCCCCAGCCGACAGCAATCGAGATGTATTGCCTGTCGTCGACCATGTAGGTTGCGGCGGCCGCCACCGCGCCGGTGCCGGTCGGCATTTCCCACAGCTTGGTTCCGTTTGCCGCATCATAAGCGACGAAGCGGCCATCCGCCGTCCCCTGGAAAACCAGGTTGCCGGCGGTGGTCAGCGTCCCGCCGTTCCACGGCGACACGTGCTCGACGCGCCAGACCTCCTTTTGATGCACCGGATCCCAGGCTAGCAGACGTCCGAATGGGGCCGACTTCGGAGGGTTGAAAACGAAACCGATATTCCCGCCCAGCAAGCCGCCGAGCTTGCCCGGCGCAGCAGCATTCTGCACGAACGACTTTTCCGGCGACAGATTGACCGGGATGTGCTGCGCGGGAAGGTAGACGAGGCCGGTCAGCGGATTGAACGACATCGGCTGCCAATTGTGAGCCCCGTCCGGTCCCGGAATCGACTCGTATTGATCTGCGTCGCGCGCCGCCGGCAGCTCGATCGGCCGTCCGTTGGCGTCGTATCCCGTCGCCCAATTCACATCGACAAAATTCTTCGCCGAGATGAACTTGCCGTTGGTGCGATCGATGACGAAGAAGAAGCCGTTTTTCGGCGCGTGCAGGATCACCTTGCGCGGCACATCGTCGATCTTGATGTCGGCCAGGATCATCGGCTGGGTCGATGTATAGTCCCAATTGTCGCCGGGCGTCTCCTGATAGTGCCAGACATACCGGCCCGTGTCGGCGTTGAGCGCGACGATCGAGCCCAGATAGAGATTGTCGCCACCCGACGGACTTCGAAGCTTGCGATTCCAGGGACCGCCGTTTCCCGTGCCGACATAGACCATGTTCAGATCGGGATCGAACGTGATCGAGTCCCATGGCGCGCCACCGCCGCCGTTGATCCAATACTTCCCTGAGGGATCCCAGGTCTTCGCCGCGGCTTCCATCGAAGCGTCTTCAAATGGCTTCGATGGATCGCCGGGCACGGTGAACCAGCGCCAGAGTTGCTTGCCCGTCTCGCTGTCGTACGCCGTGACATAGCCGCGCACACCATACTCGGCACCGCTCTGGCCGATCACGACCTTGCCGTTGAAGACCCGCGGCGCGCCGGTGATCGTGTAGGAATGCTCGTGATCGATCAGCGTGTCCGTTTCCCAGAGCTTGGCTCCGGTCGCGGCATCGAGCGCGATCAGGCGCCCGTCATAGGCGGCTTCGAAGACCTTGCCCTTGTAGAGTGCGAGGCCACGGCTGACAGCGTCGCAGCACCCGCGATAGGTCTTCGACCGGTCAACACCCGGATCGAACGACCAGATTTTTGTCCCGGTCCGCGCGTCAATGGCATGGACCACGTTCCAGGGTGCCGACTGATACATGATGCCGTCGACGACGAGAGGCGTTGCCTCGATGCCGCGCGATGATTCCAGATTGTAACTCCAGACGAGCCCGATATCCCTGACGTTGTCAGTGTTGATCTGATTGAGCTTGCTGAACCGCGTTTCGGCGTAGTCGAGGCCGACGGTCGGCCAATCCCTGGATCTCTTCGTATTGGCTTCAATGAAGGCGCTGTCGACTCTCGAGATATTCGCCTTGATGCGGTCCGGCTTCGCGTCGGTCCCGGTCTGCGCCCATGCACTGGAAGGGAGGGAAAGACCCAGGAGAGCAGGAAAAAGAACAAGAACGGCACTGATCTCCCGGAAGGCAATCTGAATCCTGGACCGATTGCGCGACTTTTTTTCAGGCCATTGGCACTCTGTGTTGGATCGTCCCATGCCTCACCTTCCTCCGTGCATGTCGAGACCACGATGCGCGCGCATGCCTGCGCCCGCTTCCGTTGATATGAAGTCTCAAACCTGCCTCGACGGTGCTACTGAAGCATTTCAGTCCTGACATGCCCGATTGCAGTTGTAAGAAAGCGTCCTGCTTGGCCCACCGGCCCACGGCCGTCATCGGCGGAAATCTTTCAACCCTCGGCAGTCGGGATCGGGCGTTTCGACTAGCATTTGGCGGCGTGCGAGCATCGGGACGGAATGTCCGTCCTTGAAAGGACATCGCGAACGCCAATCGGACCGGAGTCATCTATGCGATCAGCGACCTTGCCGCCGCCGAGATCATCACCAGCCCGCCGGCGATCACCGCCACATCCAGGATTGCGGTGTGGATATGCACCGGCATCCGCTCGACGAAGGCCTTTGCCAGAAACGCGCCGGGGATCGCAATCGCGCCGATCAGCAGCGCGAAGGCGAGCACCTGTGCGGTGACGGCGCCGGCCAGCCCGAACACCGAGATCTTGATGAGGCCGGTGCCGAGCGAGATCATCGCGTCGGTCGCGATCACGGCGGCGCCTTCGAGACCTGCGGCCATCAGCAGCGAGAGCAGGATCACGCCGGAGCCGGAGGTGCCGCCGACCAGCACGCCATAGCCGACCGAGCCGGCCGCAAGGCCGGTGTCGCCGATCCTGACCTGGCGGCGGCGGAGCACGCGGCGCAGCGGCACGCTGAGGATCAGCATGGAGCCGATCACGAGCGCGGCGCCCGCATTGGTCAGCCGCGTGTAGCCGTAGGCGCCGAGCGCGGTCGTCAGCGCCGCACAGGCGAGCACGATCAGCGCGCGGCGGCGGTCGGCATAGCGCAGATAGGCGAGCGCACGGCTCGAATTGGTGAAGATCGCGGAGATCGCGATGATCGGCACCACGGGCTCGGCGCCGACCAGCGGCACCAGCACGAGCGGCATCAGCGCGCCGGTGCCGTAGCCGGCGAGACCACCGATGATCGAAGCAAACAACGCCATCAACGCGACCAGCAGGAGCTGAAGGATCGAGATGTCGGCGAAGCCTGAGACGATGGTCACGTTCTCTCATCGCGGCTGACGCGTGCCGCTGCTTGATCGGCGATGGAAGCGAGCGCGGCTTCCTCTAGGGGAAAATCCGCCGCAAGCCAAGCGTCCTCGGCAAGCGTCAGCACATGCCCGAGCGCGGGTCCTTCCGCCATGCCGCGGGCGATGAAGTCGGCGGCGCGAAGCGGAAATTTCGGCGCAGTCCAGCGCTGCGGCAGCTCGGCGAGCGCGCGCCAGCGCGACGATCCGACGTCGCCGCCGGCCCGCGCCCAGCCAAGCAACACGCGATCGTGATAGCGCTCCGCGCCGAGCCGGTAGAGCAACCGCCGCGCATTGGCTTCGTCCTTGGTGGCGAAGCGCCACCAGCGGTGCCCCATCGAATCCAGCGCCTTGCTTTCTACATTGGAGAGCCGCAAGCGCGTGGCGACCCGCTTGGCATCTTCGGTCACGGCGACCGTCAGCGCGGCGAGCCGCCGCGTGCTGCTTGCCGGCAAGCCAAGCTCGCCCTCGATCGCGATCATGGCCGACAGCGGCCCGGTATAGACGACGCCTCCGCTCAGCGCTTGCAGCAACCCGCCATCCGCCATCGCGACCGCGGCGTCGGAGGCACCGTGAGCGACCAGCAGCTTCAGCATCTCCATGCGCACCCGCTCGGCCGACAGGCTCGCAAGACCCGCGCGGCCGCGGATGCAGGCGAGATAGCCGTCGCGGTCGGGCTCGCCGGCGCCGAAGGCGGCGTGGATGCGGAAGAAGCGCAGGATGCGTAGATAGTCCTCGGCGATGCGCTGGTCGGGATCGCCGATGAAGCGCACGCGCCGCGCGGCCGCATCCGCGATCCCGCCGACATAGTCGTAGACGACGCCCATCGCATCGGCCGAAAGTCCATTCATGGTGAAGTCGCGGCGCTCGGCGTCCTTCACCCAGTCGCGGCCGAACGCGACCTTGGCCTTGCGGCCGAAGGTCTCGGTGTCCTCGCGCAGCGTCGTGACTTCGTAAGGCGTGCCGTCGATGACCAGCGTGATGGTGCCGTGGTCGATGCCGGTCGGCACGCTCTTGATGCCGGCAGCCTTGGCGCGCCGCATCACCTCGTCGGGCCGCGCCGTGGTCGCGATGTCGATGTCGCCGGGCACGAGACCGAGCAACGCATTGCGCACGGCGCCGCCGACCACGCGCGCTTCCTCGCCGTTGCCATTGAGCAGCGTCAGGACGCGCGCCGTCCCGCCGGAGGTCAGCCAGGGCGCATTGGCGAGTAACGGCTCTGCGCTCATGGTCCAGCCCCTATTTTTCCACGCCCGGCACGAGCCTGCCGTTCTCGATATGGGCGGGAACGTAGGTCGAATCCGGTGCGGCGCCGGAGAAATGCGCGAAGCCGATCAGCCCCGCGATGACAAGCACGAGCGCGGCCAGGACCAGGCGCGCGACGACGGTGACCGGCCAGGACGATCGCGCGAACAGGCCGGAGCGGGTGGCGGCCAGGAACAGCGCATAGACGGCAAAGGGGATGAGGAAGATTCCGATCTCGGTCAGAACCGGCCGGATCATGATGAGTAGATCCGCTCATACAGCACACGCAACATTCCGGCCGTCGCACCCCAGATGTAGCGTTCCGCGAACGGCATCGCGTAGTAGAACCGCTCCATGCCGCGGAATTCCTTGCTGTGCACCTGGTGGTTCACCGGGTTCATCAGGAAGGATAGCGGTACCTCGAAGGCATCATCAACCTCCGAATGGTTGATGGCGAGCTCGAAGCCGGGCCGCACCTTGGCGACCGTGGGCAGGATGCGGAAGCCGAAAGCGGTGCCATAGAGATCGAGGTAGCCGATCGGCTCGACGAAGTCTCTGGACAGGCCGACCTCCTCCTCGGCCTCGCGCAAAGCCGCATCGAGCGGCGAGGCGTCGATCGCGTCGATCTTGCCGCCGGGGAAGGCGATCTGGCCGGCGTGGTCGTTGAGATGCGCCGAGCGCTGCGTCAGCAGGATGGTCGGCTCGGGACGGTCGACCACGGCGATCAGGACCGCAGCCGGCCGCACCGGCTGCTCGCGCGCGACGATCTCGAGCATCTTGTCGGTGCCGGGATCGCCCGAGGCGGGGATGACGTTCGGATCGTAGAGGCCGGGCGGCACGTCGAAGCCGAGCCTCGCCCTGGATCGGGCGAAGAAATCGGCCGCGCCGATCACGACCGGACCGCTCTTCAGGATAGGCTTGTTCAAAGTGCGGCCCTCACCTGCTCCGCGTCGGCCATGGCGAAGAATTCGCCGGCCGACTCGACGCCGAACATCGGCTGGCCATCGACCATCCGCTCCTCACCCATGTCAACCAGATCGTAGTAGAGCGCGCGGGTGACCTTGGCCCAGAGATCGGCGCGGACATGCAGGTATGGCGTCAGCCCGCCCTCCCTGGCCTGCTCGAAGCGCAGCCGGTGCGCGGCATCGCAGGTGACCCAGTCGTCGACATTGGTGCGGAAGCGGAGCACGCGATGGTTGTCCTCGCCGTCCTTCTGCATCTCGACCGCCATGAACGGCGCGTCGTCGACGCGGATGCCGACCTTCTCCACGGGCGTGACGAGGAAATGCTTGTCGCCCTCGCGCTTCAGGACGGTCGAGAACAGGCGGACCAGGGCATGTCGTCCGATCGGCGTGCCCATGTAGAACCAAGTACCGTCGGACGCGATTCGGATGTCGAGATCGCCGCAAAACGGCGGATTCCACAGATGCACCGGCGGCAGGCCCTTCGTGGCGCCTTCGGCATTGGCGGCACTTTTGGCGGCGGCAGTCAGCCCCTCAAGACCTCGATCGGCGCTCTGCCCTTGGTTCGCCATGGTTTGCCCTGACTTTGTCTGTTGGCACGATTGGTGCAGGTTTTACGTTGTACCCGGGTGCGCGGTTCCACACCGGATTAACCCGGTGTGGAGGTCGCCACTTCGTGATGCCCTACATATCCCTAAGCCGATAAGGTGGGGATAGGTTAATTCAACGAATACATGGCCTTCCTGCAAGTCTAGCATAGGGCCCATGTGCGACTTGTGATGATCTGACGACGCAAGCGGGCCGCGTGGCGGACTTAAGGAGCTGACGGATGGCGGAAAGTGTCGAGAAACTGGAAGACGGAATCGTCCGTTCGGCCGAGCAGGTGTCGAGCCAGATTCGCGCGGCGAAAGACGCAATCGCGTCCGTCATCTTCGGCCAGGATCGGGTGATCGAGAACACGCTCGTCACCATCCTCTCCGGCGGTCATGCGTTGCTGATCGGCGTGCCCGGCCTTGCCAAGACCAAGCTGGTCGAGACGCTCGGCATCACGCTGGGTCTCGACGCCAAGCGCATCCAGTTCACGCCCGATTTGATGCCGTCGGATATTCTCGGTGCCGAAGTGCTCGACGAGAGCACCGCCGGCAAGCGCTCCTTCCGCTTCATCTCCGGTCCCGTGTTCGCGCAGCTGCTGATGGCCGACGAGATCAACCGCGCCAGCCCGCGCACGCAGTCGGCGCTGCTCCAGGCGATGCAGGAGCAGCACATCACCGTCGCCGGCGCGCGTCACGACCTGCCGAAGCCGTTCCACGTGCTGGCCACGCAAAACCCGCTGGAGCAGGAAGGCACCTATCCGCTGCCGGAAGCCCAGCTCGACCGCTTCCTGATGGAGATCGACGTCGACTATCCCGATCGCGACGCCGAGCGCCGCATCCTGTTCGAGACCACGGGTGCCGAGGAGACGCTGGCGAAGGGATCGATGAACGCAGATGCGCTGATCACCGCGCAGCGGCTGATCCGCCGTCTGCCGGTCGGCGATTCCGTGGTGGAGGCGATCCTGTCGCTGGTCCGCTCGGCCCGTCCGGGCGAGGAGAGCGGCGAGACCGGCAAGTTCATCGCCTGGGGTCCCGGCCCGCGCGCCAGCCAATCCTTGATGCTCGCCGTGCGCGCACGCGCGCTGATCGACGGACGCCTGGCGCCCTCGATCGACGACGTGCTCGACCTCGCCGAGCCCATATTGAAGCACCGCATGGCGCTGACGTTCCAGGCGCGCGCCGAAGGCCGCACGATTCCGGACGTGATCAAACAATTGAAGGCTCGGATCGGTTGATGGCCGCAGACAACGGGCACACAGCGAAGGAGATCATCGCGATCCGACGTGCCGATGGCGAAAGCCGTACGCTCGCCGCTTCGCTGCCGCGCCTGGTGCTCGAAGCCCGCCGTATCGCCGCCAACGTCATCCACGGCCTGCACGGAAGGCGCCGCGCCGGTTCCGGCGAAAATTTCTGGCAATACCGCCGCTTCGTCTCCGGCGAGCCGGCGCAGAACGTCGACTGGCGCCGCTCGGCGCGTGACGACCATCTGTATGTGCGCGAGCTTGAATGGGAAGCCTCGCACACGGTGTGGATCTGGCCCGACCGCTCGCCCTCGATGGCGTTCGCCTCCAAGACCGCGCGCGAATCCAAGCTCGAGCGGACGCTGATCGTTGCCTTCGCGCTGGCCGAGCTGCTGGTCTCGGGCGGCGAACGCGTCGGCATTCCTGGACTGATGGCGCCGACCGCGAGCCGCAGCGTCATCGACAAGATGGCGCAGGCGATGCTGCATGACGATGCCGACCGGCTGAGCCTGCCGCCGTCCTTCGTGCCTTCCGCGCTCGCCGAGATCATCGTGCTGTCGGATTTCTGGTCGCCGATCGCGGAGATCAAATCCACGCTCGCGGGCCTGTCCGGCTCCGGCGCGCATGGCACGATGGTGCAGGTGGTCGATCCCGCCGAAGAGTCATTCCCTTATTCCGGCCGCGTCGAGTTCGTCGAGCCCGAGGGCTTCGGCGTGATCACGGCGGGCCGCGCCGAGACCTGGGCACAGGACTACACCGCGCGGCTCGCGCTGCACCGCGACCAGATCCGCGCCGAGACCAGCAGACTCAACTGGCTGTTCACGACCCATGCGACCGACCGCTCCGCCGCCGAGCTCTTGCTGTTCCTGCATGCCGGCATGCAGGTGAGCAAATCGGGCACCCGCACCACGACGATCAAGGTGGGGCCGGCCGCATGATGGGATTGCCGCTCGCCTTCACCGAACCGCTGCTCCTGATCGGCCTCGTCAGCCTGCCGGTGCTGTGGTGGCTGCTGCGCGTGATGCCGCCGCGGCCGCGCCGCATCGAGTTTCCGCCGACGCGCCTGCTGTTCGACATCGCACCTCGCGAAGAGACGCCCTCACGGACGCCGTGGTGGCTGACCGCGCTGCGGCTCCTGGCTGCGGCCCTCGTCATTTTCGCCGCCGCCGGCCCGATCTGGAATCCGCAGACCGGCGCCGCCGGCAGCAAGGCGCCGCTGATGATCATGTTCGACGACGGCTGGAGCGCCGCATCGCACTGGGATGTCAGGGTCAGGGCCGCCGACGAGCTGATCGCCAATGCCGACAACGACCGCCGCGCCATCGCGCTGGTGCCGCTGTCCGAGCCGAACCGCGACATCACCCTGATGCCGGCGGGTGCGGCGCGGGTCGCATTGCGCCAGCTCGCGCCAAAGCCCTACTCGATCGATCGCGTTGAAACCCTGACCGCCATCGACCGCTTCCTGAAGGCCACCGGCGACTGCGAGATCGCCTGGCTCTCGGATGGCGTCGATACCGGCCGTGGCGAGGATTTCGTGCAGGGCCTTGGCAAGACCATCGGAGATCGCAGCCTGACAGTGTTCGAAGGCGGCACGTCCTCCCCGCTGGCGCTCGTCGCCGCCGAGAACGCCGCCGCCAAGATGACGGTGAAGGTGCTGCGCACCGACAGCGGCATCGCCGTCGGCACCGTGCGCGCGCTGGACCAGAAGTCCTCGCCGATCGGGGAAGCACGTTATTCGTTCGCCCTGCAGGACAAGGAGACCGAAGCCTCGTTCGACCTGCCGGTCGAGCTGCGCAACGACATCACGCGGCTCGAGATATCGGGCGAGCGTTCGGCCGGCGCGGTGCAACTGCTCGACAAGCGGTGGCGCCGCCGCGCCATCGGCATCGTCACCGGCACGACCAGCGAGACCGCGCAGCCGCTGCTGGCGCCGACCTTCTACCTGACCCGTGCGCTGGCGCCGTTCGCCGACGTACGGCTCGCTGACCGGGGCTCGCCGCAGCAGGGCATCACCCAATTCCTCGACCAGAAGCTGCCGATGATCATCCTCGCCGATGTCGGCACCGTCGCTCCTGAAATCCGCGAGCGCCTCAACGCCTGGATCGACCAGGGCGGCGTGCTGGTGCGCTTCGCCGGTCCAAGGCTCGCGCAGGCCGAGGACGATCTCGTGCCGGTCAAGCTGCGCAAGGGCGGCCGCACGCTCGGCGGCAGCCTGACCTGGGAGAAGCCGCAGCATCTCGCCGCCTTCGCGGCGAATGGCCCGTTTGCCGGCGTCGCAGTCCCCAAGGACGTCACCGTGAACCGCCAGGTCCTGGCCGAGCCCGACGCGGTGCTCGCCACCAAGAGCTGGGCCTCGCTGGAGGACGGCACGCCGCTCGTCACCGGCGAGCATCGCGGCAAGGGCCTGGTCAGCCTGTTCCACGTCAGCGCCGACATGCGCTGGTCTGACCTGCCGATGTCGGGCACCTTCGTCGAAATGCTGCGCCGGGTCGTCGACATGTCCGGCTACACCGCCAAGCCCGGGCCCGGAGTCGCGGCCGAGGCGAGCACCGAGACGGTGGCGCCGCTGCACATCCTCGACGGCTTCGGCGCGTTCGGTCCGCCGCCGGCCACCGCAAAGCCGCTGCCCGCGGATTATCGCGACCGCGCTACGCCTGATCATCCGCCCGGCTTCTATGGTCCGGCAGAAGGACCGCTCGCCGTGAACACGCTCGCAGCTTCCGACCGCATCGCAGCGCTGAACACCGCGGGCCTGCGCGCCCGGCACGCGACCTACACCAATGCCGAGCCGCGCGACCTGCGCGGCTGGCTGCTGTCGACGGCGCTCGCGCTGTTCCTGATCGACGCCATCATCGTCGCGGTGCTCGGCGGCGGGATCGCCGCGCTGCTGCGCCGGCGCGCCGCGACAGCCATGATCGTCGTCGGGCTGGCGCTTGCAGGCCTCATGTCGCTTGCGCCCGCGCCGTCGCGCGCCGATGGCGCCTCCGACGAGTTCGCCATGAAGGCAGTGTCGCAAACCCGCCTCGCCTATGTCGTCACCGGCAATGCCGACGTCGATTCCATCGTCAAGGCCGGCATGTCCGGTCTGACGCAATTCCTGGCGCAGCGCACCGCGCTGGAGGCCGGCGATCCCGTCGGCATCGATCCCGGACGCGACGAGCTCGCCTTCTTCCCGCTGATCTATTGGCCGATCGTGCCGGGCGCGCCCAAGCCGCCGCAGGATGCCATCAACAAGATCGACGCCTACATGAAGCAGGGTGGCACCGTGCTGTTCGACACCCGCGACGCGATCGAGGCGCCGCCCGGCGAGAACGGCGCCGCACAGACCCCGGGCATGCAGACGCTGCGCGAGATCCTGTCGTCGCTCGACGTGCCCGAGCTCGAACCGGTGCCGCGCGAGCACGTTCTGACCAAGACTTTTTATCTGCTGCGCGACTTCCCGGGCCGTTTCAGCACCGGCCAGACCTGGGTCGAGGCCTTGCCGCGCGATGAGGACGACGACAGCGCGCAGCGGCCGGCCCGCGGCGGCGACGGCGTCTCGCCCATCATCATCACCTCGAACGATCTGGCCGGCGCCTGGGCGCAGCGGCTCGACGGTCAGTTCATGCTGCCGATGTCCGGCGGCGACGCCCGCCAGCGCGAATTCGCCTACCGCGCCGGCGCCAACATCGTGATGTACACCCTGACCGGCAACTACAAGGCCGACCAGGTGCACGCACCGGCCCTGATCGAACGGCTGGGGCAATAGGATCGACATGAATTACGGCATTGCGTTCACGCCGCTTGTTCCCACGATCGTCCTGTGGCTCGCGCTCGCCGCGATCGTCGTCGTTGCGCTCGTGCTGCTGGTGGCGCGTGCGCGCGGTGCAGCCGTGCGCGTGGCCGCGCTGGCGCTGTTCCTGCTGGCGCTCGCCAATCCCTCCTTCACCCGCGAGGACCGCGATCCCCTCACCTCGGTCGCCGCCGTCGTCGTCGACAAGAGCCCGAGCCAGAATTTCGGCAACCGCAATCGCGAGGCCGCGCAAGCTCAGGAAGCGCTGGTCGACAGCCTGAAGAAGATCAAGGGCCTCGAGGTCCGCGTCGTCGACGCCGGACAGGCCGATGGCGAGACCGACGGCACAAAACTGTTCGGGGCGCTGGCCACCGCGCTGTCGGACGTGCCGGTCGACCGCGTCGCCGGCGCGTTCCTGATCACCGACGGCCGGGTCCACGACATCCCGGCCAATACCGCCGGGCTCGGCTTCCAGGCGCCGGTGCACGCGCTGATCACCGGGCAGAAGGACGAGCGCGACCGCCGCATTGCGATCACGGCCGCGCCGCGCTTCGGCATCGTCGGACAGACCCAGACCATTACCTACCGCCTCGACGACCAGGGCGTCACCGGCGAGCGCGCCAAGGTCACGATCCGCAGGGACGGCGAGGTCCTGGGCGAGCGCACGCTGGGAAGCGGCCAGAGCGCGAGTGTCGACGTCGACATCAAGCATGCCGGCCCCAACATCGTCGAGATCGAGGCCTCGCCGCTCGAGAAAGAGCTGACGCCGGTGAACAACCGCGCCGTCGTCGCCATCGACGGCGTGCGCGACAAGCTGCGCGTGCTGCTGGTCTCGGGCGAGCCGCATTCCGGCGAGCGCACCTGGCGCAACCTGCTGAAGTCCGACGCCAGCGTCGACCTCGTGCACTTCACCATTCTGCGTCCGCCGGAGAAGCAGGACGGCACGCCGATCAACGAGCTGTCGCTGATCGCGTTTCCGACCCGCGAGCTGTTCCAGCAGAAGATCAACGAATTCCAGCTGATCATCTTCGACCGCTATGCCCGCCAGGGCGTGCTGCCGATCGCCTATTTCGACAACATCGCGCGCTATGTCCGCGCGGGCGGCGCGGTGCTGGTCTCGGCCGGCCCCGACTATGCCTCCAACACCAGCATCTGGCGCACGCCGCTGGATTCGGTGCTGCCGGCAGAACCGGTCGGCGTGACGGAAAAGCCGTTCTATGCGCATCTGTCGGAGATCGGAAAACGCCATCCGGTCACGCGCGGCCTCGAAGGCTCCGCGAGCGAACCGCCGCGCTGGAGCCGCTTCTTCCGCACCGTCGACACCCGCAATGCGGTCAACCCGCCGGTGATGACGGGCGTCGACGGCAAGCCGCTCCTGTTCCTCTCGCGCTTCGGCGAGGGCCGCGTCGCGCTCTTGCTCTCCGACCATATCTGGCTGTGGGCGCGCGGCTATGAAGGCGGCGGCCCGCATCTCGACCTGCTGCGGCGGATGTCGCACTGGCTGATGAAGCAGCCGGACCTCGATGAAGAGGCGCTGCGCCTCCAGGTGCAGGGCAAGGACCTCGTCGTGGTGCGCCAGACCATGTCGGACAGCGTCCAGCCGGTCAGCGTGACCTCGCCGTCCGGCGTATCGCAGGACCTGACGCTCGCGCCTGCCGATCCCGGCGAGTGGCGCGCCAGCCTGCCGGCCAGCGAGCTCGGCCTGTGGCAGGCGACCGACGGCACGCTGAAGGCGCTGATCAATGTCGGTCCGACCAATCCGAAGGAGTTTTCGGAAGTCACCTCGACGACCGAAACCCTGAAGCCGCTGACGCAGGCGACCGGCGGCAATGCCGTGCGCGTGGTCGACGGCACCAGCGTCGAGCTGCCGCGCATCGTGCCGGTGCGTTCGGCGAGCGTCTTCGCCGGAGATGGCTGGATGGGCGTGCGGATGCGCGACGCCAGCGTCGTGAAGGGCGTCGGCGTGCTGCCGATCTTCGCCGGCCTGATCGGCCTGCTGCTGCTGCTCGGCGCGTTTGCCGCGACCTGGGTCCGCGAAGGGCGCTAGTTGCCTGAACGACACATCGCGCGGCCACCCGCGCGAGATCGTCTGACTTCCGTTGACATAAGCTGACCGTTCCTGCGATGTTACATTATAACATCGCAGGAAGCCGAGGGGATCGGCGCCTCGCGATGTGGGGTGGCTTTTCCAGATGAAGTGGTTCCGGTCGAATATCAGGCACGGCGCTCGGCTCGCGTTGTTCGCGATGCTGGTGCAGTTCGCGTTGACGTTCGGCCACAGCCATTGGTTCGCCCAGGCCGCTCCCCTCGCACAGTCCTCGCTCCAGCAGACCGACAGCGGCAAGAGCATCGCTTCGAATGACCGCGCCGCGGTCCAGAAGCAATCGCCCGCCGGCCCCGACCGGGAGCAGCCGGGCGAGGACAATTGCGCGATCTGCGCCGTGGTCGCGATGGCGGGTACCGTCGTATCCGCGACGCCGCCTGTGCTCCTGCTGCCGCAGGCGATCGAGCTGCTTCAGCTCACCACCGATGCCGAATTCGTCCATCTGAAATCGGCCGGCACGGCGTTCCAGCCCCGCGCCCCTCCCGCGTCCTGACTCCAGACATCACTTGATCACGCCCGGCTCGCCGCTTTCAGGCGAACGCACGGGAGAAGTTGAAGTCGAATTCCGTCGCGCTGCGACGGCAGGCCGCCTCCGATCAGCACCAAATCTTGCGGACGGCGCCTGACTGGAATCAGGACTATGTCATTTGAATTGCGACGCGCGCAGCGTCTGGGTGGAGCAAGCCTGCTCCTGCTCGGCGCCGCCGCCACATCGGCGCTCGCCCAAGAGCCGGTACAACAGCCTGCGCAAGATAAATCATCGACCGAGATCCCCGCCGTCACCGTGACGGCGCCGAGCCCGATCGTGCGCAGGGTGGTGCCGACCCGCAGCCCGGTCCATGTCGCGCGCACCGGACGGTCGCGCGGCCAGCAACGCACGGCGGAGGCTGCGCCGGCGGCGCCAGCGACGGGCGCCACGCCCCAGCAGGGCGTGCTGCCGATCGTCACCAACCAGTTCGCCACCGTCACCGTGGTGCCGAACGAGGAGATCCGCCGCGAGGGCGGCGGCCAGCTCGGCGATCTCCTGTTCTCCAAGCCCGGCATCACCGGCTCGAGCTTCGCACCCGGCGCCTCCAGCCGGCCGATCATCCGGGGTCTCGACGTCAACCGCGTCGGCATCGTCGAGAACGGCACCAATGCGAACGGCGCATCCGATCTCGGCGAGGATCACTTCGTCCCGATCGATACGCTCGCGACCAACCAGGTCGAGGTGGTGCGCGGGCCGGCCGCCTTGCGCTACGGCTCGACCTCGATCGGCGGCGTCGTCAGCGCGACCAACAACCGGATTCCGGACGCGCTGCCAACCTGCGGTGCCCAGCCGTTCCAGAGTTATGGCATGCCGGTGAAGGCGCCACTCGCAACCGCCGGGACATCGCCCTGCGTCACGGCCGAGACACGTTCCGCGTTCAGCTCGGTCGATCGCGGTGTCGAGAGCGGCGTGCTGCTCGATACCGGCGCCGGCAATTTCGCGTTCCATGCCGACGTCTACGGCCGCAACACGACGGATTACGGCATCCCGAGCTACCCCTATTTGACCGACCAGACCCGGACCATCACAAACGGGCGCCAGCCCAATTCGGCGTCGCGCACGGACGGCGCCTCGATCGGCGGCTCCTACTTCTTCCAGGGCGGCTATATCGGCGCGTCGATCACGCAGAACGACTCGCTCTACCATATCCCCGGCATCGACGGCGCCGACCACAACACGCGGATCGACGGTCACCAGACCAAGATCAACGTCAAGGGCGAGTACCGGCCCGATGCCGCCGCGATCGACACCATCCGCTTCTGGGCTGGCGCCACGGATTATCGACACAACGAGATCGGCCTTGCCGATCCCGCCGATCCCAACACCGACGGTGTGCGGCAGACCTTCACCAACAAGGAGCAGGAGATCCGCACCGAGGTGCAGTTGATGCCGTTCAACGCGCGCTTCGCCGAGGTGACGACGGCGCTGGGCTTTCAGGTCGGCCATCAGGAATTGACCGCGCCGAGCCCTGACAATCCCGGTACGCTGTTCAACGGCCTGTGGGACCCCAACAACAACACCCGCGTTGCCGCTTACGCCTTCAACGAGTTCAAGTTCACGGACGCGACGCGGGCCCAGATCGCCGGCCGCATCGAGCATGTCGAGCTGCACGGCACGACGCCGAACTTCCCGCCGGATTATCTACCCGACGGCACGCCGCAGGTGGGCATCGCACGCAATCCGTCCTTCACGCCGAAGAGCGGCAGCATCGGCCTGTTGCAGGACCTGCCGGGCGGCATGGTCGGCAGCATCACCGCACAATATGTCGAGCGCGCGCCGAAGCCGGCCGAACTGTTCTCGCGCGGTGCGCATGATGCGACCGCGACGTTCGACATCGGCAATCCGAACCTCACGATCGAGACCGCTGAGTCGGTCGAGGTTGGACTGCGCAAGGCGACGGGGCCGTTCCGGTTCGAGGCGACCGTCTACTACACGCATTTCGACAATTTCATCTTTCGCCGCCTCACCGGCGTGATGTGCGACGACAGTTTTGCGTCCTGCGGCACGCCGGGCGCCGAGTTGAACCAGGCCGTCTATTCGCAACGCAATGCCAATTTCCGCGGCGGCGAATTCCAGTCGCAGCTCGACGTCGGCGCATTCCTGGGCGGCATCTGGGGCATCGAGAACCAGTTCGACGTGGTGCGCGCCACCTTCACCGACGGCACCAACGTGCCGCGCATTCCGCCGCTGCGGATAGGCGGCGGCGTGTTCTGGCGCGACGACAACTGGCTGATGCGCGTCAACCTGTTGCACGCTTTCGCGCAGAACAACGTCGCCGTGATCGCGGAGACGCCGACGCCGGGCTACAATCTGCTGAAGGCCGAGGTCAGCTACAAGACCAAGCTCGATCCGCGTCTGTTCGGCGCGCGCGAGATGACGGCCGGCATCGTCGGCAACAATCTCCTCAACGAAAACATCCGCAACTCGGTGTCCTACACCAAGGACGAGGTTCTGATGCCCGGCATCGGCGTGCGGGCGTTCGCCAACTTCAAGTTCTAGCCGCGATTCAGTCGGGGCCTGCGGGCCCCGGCACACGCGCGTTGAGTGAGCCGTAGCCCGGATGGAGCGGAGCGAAATCCGGGCTACCGGCTGCGCGTCAGCCGCTTCTCGAAGCGCCATTGATCGACGGGGAACGGCCCGTTCGAGGTGTCCGTCATCATCACGAAGGTGCCGGCGTTGCGCCAACCGCTCTTCTCGTAGAACCGCGCAGCGCGCGCGTTGCCGACGGCGCGGGCGAGCCACGCCAGCTCCACGCCGCGCGCGGCAAGGCGGGCCTCTGCGTCGGAGATCAGCGCCGCGGCCACGCCCGCGCCGTGCGCCTTCGGCGATACGAAGAGCTGATACAATTCGTCAGCCCTGACGGCGCAGAAGCCGAGCGGCGCGCCGGCCGGGCCGACGACGCGGATGTCGGGAAGCATGACCGCCAGCCGATCGCGAAAATTCGGGAGCGTGCGGAGGCGGACCAGTTCTGGCGGCGCAAGCGAGGCATGCGACCCATGCCAGGCATCGTGCCATAGCTGAGCGAGATGATCGACTTCACCGGCATCAACGGGCCGCACCTGCATCATGGATACTCCGCAAGAGGTATCGTAGCCCGGATGGAACTCCCCTACCCCGCTCGCGCCTTGCTCCAGTCGGGCGTTACCTGCCCCGACACGCCCTCGAAAGCGCCGTCGACGAGCTCGAACACCAGCACGCGCGCGGCGTCGACCGGGCCCGGCATGGTGACGCGGCCCTTCGGCACCGGCTTGAAGCCGACGCGGCTGTAATAGGGCTCGTCGCCGACCAGCAGCACCAGACGGTGCCCCTTCTCCTTGGCGTCCTTCAGCGCGCGCTCCATCAGAAGACGGCCGATGCCGCGGTCGCGGAACGGCGGCTCGACGGTGAGCGGCCCGAGCAGCAGGGCCTGCGTCTCGCCGACCAGCACCGGCAATTGCCTGACCGAGCCGACCAGCAGCGTACCGATGCGGGCCGTGAAGGAAAGGTCGAGCAGATGGTCGACGTGCTCGCGAATGCGGTAAGCGCTGAGCACGAAACGGCCGGGGCCGAAGGTGCGCTCGTGCAGCCGTTCGATCGCCTGAGCGTCGCCGGCGGCTTCCGGAAGGATGGTGAGCGAGAGATCGGTCATGTCGGCATGCGTCTTCGAGCGAAGTGGTTTCAGGTTCGCGTCAGGAAAACGCGTCAATGCGAGATGCGGGATAACATCTCAGACGGCCGCGGTCCATCGGCCTCGTGGGCGATAAAACCCTGTGCCGGGCCGCGGCTGAGGACGGCCGCGAACAGCAGCGTCCAGAGCGACAGCATCAGGATCGGGATGACGTAGTACTGCGTGAAGACCGGATGCGTGGCAAAGAACGCCAGATTCAGCGCGAGATTGCCCGCCACCAGCAACGCGAGTTTTCTGACGCCGCCAGGGCCGGCGAAGCGCCACAACAGCGCGGTCCCGACGCAGGCGATCACGATCAACGGGAACTGCGTGTCGCGGAGATAGGCCAACAGCACGGCCGGGTCGAGGCTCCGCGGGGCCGTATCCTGGCCGCCATAGGCCGAGACCAGCGGATTGCCTGAGTTGACCAGGTTCGCCGCGAACACCGGCAACAGCCCGACGAGGAACGAAAGGCCGAGCGCGAGTCCTGAAACGAACGTCTCGCGGGTACGCCAGATCAGGAACGACAATCCGAAGAACAGGAAATAGCCGGCCGACAGAACCACGTTCGCGATCCGAAAGCTCGCGGACAGGCCGAGCAGCACGCCGACGGCAGCGACCATCAGCAGGCGGCGCCGGCCTTCATCGACGAACAGTCTTGCGGTGAACAGACCCGCCAGCGCGCAGACGACCATGGTCGGCGCCATCGAATAGCTCGCCTTGGTCGGATTGATCATGAAGTAGATCGAGAGCGCGCCGAGCAATGCGGCGAGCGTCAAGCCGACCTTCTCCTGCGCCCGCCACAACCCGAACAGCGCAAGGCCGGCGACGATCGCGTTGGCCAGCATATAGAGCGCAACGACCTGGACCCCCTCCGGGAACAGCGCCAGCACGAAGCCCGTGCCCGGCGGCGGCGTCATCACCCATTTGCTGCCGTCGGCAGTCTGGGTGTGGCAGGGTGCCCGCGTCGGTTCGTTCCAGTTCGGAAAATCGATACTGCGCAACTTGGCCGCGAGATAGCCGTCGGTTTCACGGGCGAGACTGGTGTCGAGCCCTTGCCAGCCGAAGCGCTGGAACAGGTGCGCCTGCCTGAGATAGCAGATGTCGTCATAGACGCCGCGGCTCTCGCTCCAATGCGAGATCAGCCTGATGTTGCTGGCCAGAATTGCCAGAAACACAATTGAAAAAAATACTTTAACAGCTCTCATCGGCATTCGCCGGGCGGCCCCACACAGCTTGAAATGGCCCGCCGCCTGTACATGAAAAGCACCGGCAAGTATAGCAAAGTGGGGATTCTGGAGGTGAGGCAGACGTGGCCGATATGGGACTGGGCTTGGGTTCAACTGACACGTGCCACAACGGTGCTGCCGCACCGCAGCAGGGCACGTCGCGAGTCCTCATCATCATTCCCTGCTTCAACGAGGAGGCCTCGGTCGGCGGCCTGCTGAGCGAGATCGCGGCGACCGGCCGCGGCTACCACACCCTGGTCGTCGACGACGGCTCGTCGGACGCGACGTCCGCGGTGGCAAGCTGCCGCTCGCCGGTCGCCCGCCTCGCGCAGAATCTCGGCATCGGCGGCGCCGTGCAGACCGGCATCAAATACGCGGCGCGTCAGGATTTTGATTTCTGCATCCAGATCGACGGCGACGGGCAGCATGATCCGCGCGCCATCGAGACGCTTCTGGAGGCCTATCGCAACGACCCGACCAACATCACCATCGGAAGCCGCTTCATCGACCATGCCGGTTTCTGCTCCACGCGCATGCGGCGCGCCGGCATCAGGCTGATCGTGCTCGCGCTCAACGGCCTGTTCAGCGGCGGCCGCATCACCGATCCGACCAGCGGCATGCGTTTGCTCGACCGTTCCGCCATCGCCTTCTTCGCAAAAGCCTATCCGACGGATTTTCCGGAGCCGATCTCGCTGGCCTGGGCCATGCGCGCAGGCCTCACGGTCAGCGAAGTTCCGGTCGAGATGCGGGCGCGCGAGACCGGCGTCAGCTCGATCGACGGATTGAAGTCGGCGAGTTACATGATCCGCGTGCTCGGTTATATCCTGCTCGCGCGCCTCGTGAGGGCGTCATGACGCCGAGCGTCCCCGTTCCGATTCGTGGTCTCATCATCTCGTCGAACATTCTGAGGAGGCAGCCGTGACAGATGCCCTTCCAAGTCCGGAGACGGTCGTCGTCGTCTCCGCCTTTGCGCTGATCTACATGCTGGTGCTGCTGCGCAAGACGATGCAGGGCAAGTTCGATCTCTATGACTTCCTGATGCTGTCCATGGTGGCGATCATCCCCGCGGGCTTCACGCTGTTTCCAACACTGGCTTATCTCGTCAGCCATCTGACCGGCGTCGTGTTTCCGTTCGTCGTGATGTTCGGCGCCCTGTTCCTGGTGGTGTTCGCGTTCATGCACAACATGACCGCGCGACTGCACAGGCTGGAGCGGCAGAACTGCGCGCTGATCCAAGAACAGAGCCTGCTGGTGCTGGAGCTGCACGCGAAGCAGGGCCGTCAGGGCGTCGAGTCATGACCGCGTAGCCGAAGAAATCCAGCGTCGTCGCGAGGCAAAGACAGGGAGAGCGGGCATGCTGAAGAACGCGAAAGTGGCAACCCGGCTTCCAGCCAAAGACCTCGACCGCGCGCGGGCGTTCTATTCGGAAAAGCTCGGGCTCGAGCCGGTCGAACAGCGCGAGGGTGGGCTCCGTTACGTCTGTGCGGCCGGCGAGTTTGCGATATTCGTCTCGGCCGGCACGCAATCCGGCACGCACACGCAGATGGGGTGGGAAGTCGAGGATATCGAGGCAACCGTTCGCGAACTTCGCACACGCGGCGTCGCGTTCGAGGACTATGATTTGCCCGGCTTGAAGACCGTCGATGGAATTGCGGAGATCGCGGGAAACTATCCGAGCAAGGGTACTGGCGAGCGGGGCGCCTGGTTCCGCGACAGCGAAGGTAACTTGCTGGGGATCGGGCAGCCGGTTCGGGCTTGAGGATTCGCCAGGCCGCTTCGACGTCACATCGTTTCAACGTCACATCGCTAAAGTGGCAAATTCCTTTAACGCCACGTCGCGGTCGGCGTCTTGCCATCCAGCACTTCCGCGAGCCTTTGCCGCGTGCCGTGTGTGGTGCCCTCGGGCAGCGCATTGATCGCGAAGAATCCGCATTCGATGATCTCGTGGTTGGGCTCAGGGACGCGATCCTGCTTGAACTGCCTGACCACATAGACCGCGACGTGGTCGCGGCGGGAGACATGGCTGTTGAGGAAGATGCCGTGCAGCACCGCGTCACCGGTGAGATCGATGTCCCCCTCCTCCTTGAGCTCGCGCCGCATCGCCTGCTCCATGGTCTCGCCGAGATCGACGCCGCCGCCGGGCAGATACCAGCCGGTGATGTAGCTGTGCCTGACCAGGAACACCCGGTTCTCGGAATCCAGGACCACGGCGCGGACGCCGAGCGTCATGCCGCGGACAAGCAGGAAATAGGCGTGGAAGATTCGCCGCAGCAGCGGTTCGAATGTCCGTCGGACGCTGTTCAGACGATCCCCCATCAGGCTCCCAAAGAAACTCCCAAGAAAACTGCCATGAGGCCCCGGTCCGGGCCCCGCTTGCACAGTCCTCGCGACCTTGCCATTACAGCGGACGAATAGCGAGGCAATCGCGCGCCATGGCCCCCTTCACGCTCGCCCATCTGTCCGACCCGCATCTGCCGCCGTTGCCGAAGCCGCGGCTGATCGAGCTCGCGGGCAAGCGCGCGCTCGGCTACGTCAACTGGACGCGCAACCGGCACAAGTACCAGCGCCGCGAGGTGCTCGACGCGCTCGTCGCCGACGTCCAGGCGCAGACGCCCGACCACATCGCGGTCACAGGCGATCTCGTCAATCTGGCACTGGAGGCGGAGTTCGCGCCGGCGCGCGCCTGGCTCGACGGCGTCGGTCCGCCCGACCGCGTCACCACCATTCCCGGCAATCACGATGCCTATGTCCGCGCCACCTCTCACCGCTTCGGCGAGACGTTTGCGCCTTATCTCACTGGCGATGACGGCAGCGTCGGCTTTCCGGGCGTACGCCGGCGCGGGCCGCTCGCGCTGATCAGCCTGTCCACGGCCGTGCCGACCCTGCCGCTGATGGCGACGGGCACGCTCGGCCGCGATCAGCTCGCGTCCCTCGAAGCGGTCCTCGACCGCCTCGCCGCCGAGGACGCTTTCCGCGTGCTGCTGGTACATCATCCCCTGAAGTCCGGCGCGCGCCAGAAACGGATGACCGATGCGGGTGCGCTGCTGGCACTGATCAAGCGTCACGGCGTCGAGTTGATCCTGCACGGGCACGACCACATTCATTCGACGATGTGGTTCGAGGGCCCCAACGGCAAGATCCCCGCGGTCGGCGTGCCGTCGGCCTCCGCGCTCGCCCACGGGCGCTACCCGGCGGCAGCGTATAACCTGTTCACGATCGAGAAAGACAATGCCGGCTGGCGCTGCGAGCAGACCGTGCGGGGCCTCGGATCCGGATTTCAGATCCGGCAGATCAAGCAGGCAAGGCTGATCTAGTTCGCCGTCATTGCGAGCCAACGGGTCCGCGCGAAGCGCGGCCCGATGACAGGCTCCGCGAAGCAATCCAGAGTCTCTCCGCGGAAAGATTCCTGGATTGCTTCGTTGCGCTCGCAATGACGGCGGAGGGCGTCTCACCAGCTCCGCAGGGCCGCCAGCACGGCGAGGCCGAACAAGGCCGCCGCGCCGAAAATGAATCCGAACACGAACGGCCAGAGGCGCGAGCGGCGCGGCGGCTCGGCGGCCGCGGGCTTCGGCTCTGATGGCACCACCATGGCGTGCTCGCGCTCGATCATGCGGCGGGCGACGTAGTCGGTCACGGCTTCGACGATCATTGCGGTGTCGTGCGATTCGGCGAGCACGATGCGGCCGAAGCGGGTGTCCTGGACAAAGCGGTACATCCGCTTGTCGCGCCCCATCATGATGTGTGCGACGACATCGATCCAGAGTCTGGGCGTATCGCCCTGGCTGATGCCGCGATCGAACAGGTCGATCTGGTCGGGCACCTGCGCGAACAGGGGATCGAGCGCATCGTTGAGGATCTCCAGCCGCGCCACCTCGGCATCGCGCAAATCGACGACCACACCGGTCCGGTCGGCGGCCTCGATCCGTGCGCGCAGCAGCGCGTCGCGCAGCCGCACCGGGCGCGGCTGGCTGGGATGGGTCCCGCTGGTCTCAGGCTCTGACATTGTCGGCCTCGTGCTCGACTTTACGCCATTAACCTATCAGCAACCAAACGGTCCGCAAAGGGCCCACAATTCCAGAGACTTACGGCGCCCACAGCCGATTGACCTGTACCAAAAACAGACGATCCCACCCGGCTTGCGCCGGATGGGACCCTCCGTCCTTGGACGTCTTCTTAATTAGTCAGGCAGCCGTCAGGCCGAGACCCGCGACGGCTCTTCCACGATCGAGAAGCGGACGCCGGCCTTGTGGCGGTTCTCTTCCGAGACCGAGCGCCAGGCATCCTCGGCTTCCTTGCGGGTCTTGAACGGACCCTGCACCTGGGCCGAGCCTTCCACGAGCTTGTGGAAGTTCATCGAACCGAACTCGCCGCCGATCACCCAGAAATTGCTGCCTTTGGTCATTGTCAGTCTCCTGTCGAATAGCGTGGTACGTTAGCCGAACTGGTTCATCGTATTGTGGGCGCCGCCCGCCTTCAGGGCAGCCTCGCCGGCGAAGTATTCCTTGTGGTCGTCGCCGATGTCGGAGCCGGCCATGTTCTGATGCTTGGCGCAGGCGATGCCCTGGCGGATTTCGGCGCGCTGCACGTTCTTCACGTAGCCGAGCATGCCCTGGTCGCCGAAATATTCCTTGGCCAGATTGTCGGTCGAGAGCGCTGCCGTGTGGTAGGTCGGCAACGTGATCAGGTGATGGAAGATGCCGGCACGCTTGGCTGAGTCGGCCTGGAAGGTGCGGATCCGCTCGTCGGCTTCCTTCGCCAGCGGCGTGTCGTCGTATTCCGGCTTCATCAGCTCAGCACGGTTGTACTTGCTGACGTCCTGGCCGGCTTCCTTCATTGCGTCGTAGACCTGCCAACGGAAGTTGAGGGTCCAGTTGAACGACGGCGAGTTGTTGTAGGCCAGCTTCGCGTTCGGAACCACCTTGCGGATCCGGTCGACCATCTTGGCGATCTGCTCGATATGCGGCTTCTCGGTCTCGATCCAGAGCAGGTCGGCGCCGTTCTGCAGCGAGGTGATGCTGTCGAGCACGCAGCGGTCTTCGCCAGTGCCGGGACGGAACTGGTAGAGGTTGCTGGGCAAGCGCTTCGGACGCATCATCTTGCCGTTACGGTTGATGATGACATCGCCGTTGCGGGCGTTCTCCGGCGTGATCTCCTCGCAATCGAGGAAGCTGTTGTACTGATCGCCGAGGTCGCCAGGCTTGTGGCTGACGGCGATCTGCTGCGTCAGGCCGGCGCCGAGCGAGTCGGTACGGGTCACGACGACACCGTCTTCGATGCCGAGCTCGAGGAAAGCATGGCGGCAGGCGCGGATCTTCGCCAGGAACACCTCGTGCGGCACGGTGACCTTGCCGTCCTGGTGACCGCACTGCTTTTCGTCCGAGACCTGGTTCTCGATCTGGAGCGCGCAGGCGCCCGCTTCGATCATCTTCTTGGCGAGCAGATAGGTCGCCTCCGCGTTGCCGAAGCCCGCGTCGATGTCGGCGATGACGGGCACGACATGGGTCTGGAAGTTGTCGATCTTCTCGATCAGCTCCTTCTCCCTGGTCTTGTCGCCTTCCTTGCGCGCCTTATCGAGGCTGCGGAAGATGTCGTTCAGCTCACGCGAGTCGGCCTGGCGCAGGAAGGTGTAGAGCTCTTCGATCAACGCGGGCACCGAGGTCTTCTCGTGCATCGACTGGTCGGGCAGCGGGCCGAATTCGGAGCGCAGCGCCGCGATCATCCAGCCGGACAGGTACAGATAGGTGCGATCGGTCTTGCCGCCGAAGTGCTTCTTGACCGAGATCAGCTTCTGCTGGGCGATGAAACCGTGCCAGCAGCCCAGTGACTGCGTGTACTTGGTCGGATCGTTGTCATAGGCCGCCATGTCGGTCCGCATCAGCGCCGCGGTGTAGCGAGCGATGTCCAGACCGGTCTTGAAGCGGTTCTGCAGGCGCATGCGCGCGACGGCCTCGGCGGACACCCCGTTCCAGGTCGGCTGGGTCTTGAGGAGCGCCTGGGCTGCCTCGATCTCGCTCTGATACGAGGCCGGGCTCTGCAGGGCGTTGATGCCACGGGGCTGGTAATTCATCTGCTCGATCCTTTCGCTGATGACAACTCAACTTGTCATCGACATTTTTGACAGTGCATTGCGAAATGCGTGTCATGAGCTAAACGCCAGAAAGCGAAGTTCGTACAGAGGCCTTGTATTCGAATGGTGATGTCATGTAATATCATAACATGTAATAGATGTTATTTTGTAAATCTTGTAAAGAATATGGGTCAGTAAGACTGTCCTTGATGTGCCTGTTATTCCGTTGGGAGATCTGAAAATGCCCGCCGTATCAGGGAAAAAACTGTTCGTCGGCCCACGCTTCCGGCGGATCCGGCAGCAATTGGGGCTGTCGCAGACCCAGATCGCCGAGGGGCTCGGGATCTCGCCGAGCTATGTCAACCTGATCGAGCGCAACCAGCGCCCGGTGACGGCGCAGATCCTGCTGCGGCTGGCCGAGACCTATGATCTCGACCTGCGCGACCTCGCGACCGCCGACGAGGACCGCTTCTTCGCCGAGCTGAACGAGATCTTCTCCGATCCGCTGTTCCGCCAGATCGACGTTCCCAAGCAGGAACTGCGCGACCTTGCCGAGCTCTGTCCCGGCGTCACCCATGCGCTGCAACGGCTCTATGCCGCCTATGCCGAGGCCCGCCAGGGCGAGACCTTGGCCGCGGCGCACATGGCCGACCGCGACGTCGGCACGCGCTATGAGGCCAATCCCGTCGAGCGCGTGCGCGAGCTGATCGAGGCCAACCGCAATTATTTTCCGGAGCTGGAGCAGGCCGCGGAGACGCTTCGCGACGAACTGAACGTGCCGGCCGAAGGACTCTATGCCGCGCTATCCGCACGCCTGCGCGAAAAGCATTCGATCCAGACCCGCATCATGCCGGTCGACGTGATGCGCGAGACGCTCAGGCGTTTCGACCGCCATCGCCGCCAGCTCTTGATCTCCGAGCTGGTGGATCCGCCCGGCCGCGCGTTCCAGCTCGCCTTCCAGCTCGGCCTGGGCGAATGCGCGCAAGCCCTGGAGACCATCATCGGTCGCGCCGGCCCGCTCGACGACGCGCCGCGCCGCCTGTTCCGCATCACGCTCGCCAACTATTTTGCGGCGGCCGTGATGATGCCATACCCGGCCTTCCTCGCCGCGGCGGAGGCCTTGAACTACGACATCCACGTGCTGGCGCAGCGCTTCAATTCCGGCTTCGAGCAGGTCTGCCATCGCCTCACCACGCTGCAACGGCCGAACGCGCGCGGCATTCCGTTCTTCCTGCTGCGCGTCGACAATGCCGGCAACGTGTCGAAACGCTTCTCCTCCGGCACGTTCCCGTTCTCGAAATTCGGCGGCACCTGTCCGTTGTGGAACGTGCACTCGACCTTCGACACGCCGGATCGCCTGTTGAAGCAGGTGATCGAGCTGTCCGACGGCACGCGCTATTTCTCGATCGCGCAGATGGTGCGCCGCCCCGTTGCGCCGCATCCGCTGCCGCAGCCGCGCTTCGCCATCGGCCTCGGCTGCGAGATCCGTCACGCCGCCCGCCTCGTCTACGCCTCCGGCCTGGATTTGGAGAAAACGGAGGGCACGCCGATCGGCGTCAACTGTCGCCTCTGCGAACGCGAAAACTGCGCCCAGCGCGCCGAGCCGCCGATCACGCGCACGCTGATTTTGGACGAAACGACAAGACGGGTGTCGAGTTTCGCGTTCTCGAATGCACGGGAGTTGTGAGGGGCACGGCTACGCCTTTGGCGGAAGGCGCAAGCCACACCCACCGCTGTCATGCCCGCGACCCGGCTACGCCAAGGCTTCGCCGCGGCTGCGGTCCAGGGGCGCCGAAGCTTTAGCGTAGGCGGCAGGCGGGGCATCCAGTACGCCGCGGCTTATCGGTTCGATCACAGCCGTCTCGGGGTACTGGATCGCCCGGTCAAGCCGGGCGATGACAGTTGAGTGTGAGGCGAGAGCGATCCGTCCAACTACGCCAGCGTATGCACAATCACCGGCCCGGCTGCGGCGCTCGCATGCCCTGCAAGCAGCGGCCCCAGATCCTTCTCGATCCAGGCGATCGCGCGCCGGTTCGCCTCCTCCGCCTGCTCGAACTTGTCGAAGATGGAGATCGCGGTGACCGTGTCGTCGCCGGCATAGACGACGTAGTAGGCACGGAAACCCTCGACGTCGCTGATGATCGGAACGGCGCCGTCCTTGATGCGGCGCGCCAGCTCTTCGGCGCTCCCGCTTTTCGCCTTGGCCTGACGGATGGCGGCATACATGGCATCCTCCTCCGGCTATTGCTGTCGGGCATGTGCCCGGCTTCGATCCTACGCCGAAGCGCGCGACCAATCCACGCTTGGTTAACCCGGCACTAATCCATTCCCGCGATCTGCAACCAACGGTTAAGCACGCCTCAACATCGGTGCCTTAGTCTCGCCCCACTCACTTTTCGCAAACGGCGACGGCCTATTCTGCCGGGTGAAGTGACATCAGGGGGTTCATCATGCGCGTTGCGCTGCTGCTGACCGCGACCGTTGTGGGCGCGCTCTTCGCCAATCCATCCCATGCCGGATCGCTCGACGCGTCGGCCGGGGCAGCGCAGGCGCTGCCGCCGGGCTTCCAGAGCTACCGCGGCTACATGTTCGACCTGACGGAGAATTCCGAGCGCAAGGACGTCGACAAGCTCACCGACAATCTGAAGCAGCAGATCGACGTCGTCGAAGCTTCCGGCCTGTCGCCGCGCGTGCTGCGCTTCTTCCACACCGTTCCGATCGTCGCGAGCGAGCTCGCCTGCCTCGACGAAGGCGCCGCGACCGCATGCTACGGCCGGGTCACCCCGGACATCCAGCGCACCGCACCCCGGACGCTGACGGTCTGGGACCCCGACAAGCAGCGCTGGACCAATCCGAACGCCGTCGACCTCGCGGTCGATTCGGGCCTCGGCGTGATCATGCTGCGGCCGGACATGATGCGCTACGAGAAGGAAGCCGTGCTGCTGCACGAGTTGCTGCACGCCTATCACGCGCGGCTGTTGCCGGACGGCTACGCGAACAAGGGCGTGATCGGCTATTACGCCCTTGCCAAGTCCAAGGATATGTTACCCAAGGAATCCTATGCGATGAAGAATCCCATGGAATTCTTTGCCGTGACCGCCAGCATCTTCCTGGCCGGCAAGAGCGAATTCCACGACCCGAAGTCGCGCGAGGCGCTCAAGGAGAAGATGCCGGACTATTACAAATATCTGGTCGGCGTGTTCGGCTTCGACCCCGATCCGGCACCGGCGAGCGGACCGGTTGCCTCGCTGAAATAAGGCGTCTGCGCCAAGCCACCCCAGAAAGCCGCGCAAAAATGCGCGGCTTTTTTGGTTTGGTAACCGGAAGCTGCGGATGACGCACCGCCGGGAATTGCCAAGGCGGGGCCCGATCTGCATAGTCCCGCCCGCATCGATACCGTTTTAAGAGGATAGAACAACATGGCGGACGCCGACCTGGATGTCGTGATCCGGCAACTGGCCAGACAGCTGCATACGGGCCTTTTGACCCGCGCCAAGGAGCGCCGGGATCGCTTCAACGGCCTTGCGGCCAAGGCCAAGGGCAAGGAGACCGGCGACCGCTTCAAGATGATGGCCAAGGCCACGATGGAGCAGGCCACCGCCGCCGCCAAGCGCCTCCAGATGTCCGCCGACAACGTCGCCGACAGCTACGCCCGCTCGATGCGCCTCGTCGCCAGCACGCCGATCCCGGCGAAGGTGGAGAAGAATGCGAAGGAGAAGCCGGTGAAGAAGGCCGCGAAGGCCAAGAAGGCCAAAGCCAAGAAGGCGAAGTAGTCGCCCTGCTTTCTTCCTTCTCCCCTTGCGGGAGAAGGTGGCGCGAAGCGCCGGATGAGGGGTTGTTTCCGCGCGCAACACTGTTCGTGAGGATAGATACCGCTTGTAAGTCGAAGCGCCGCAGGTCTGCTATTGTAGACGTTGCGGTGACGGACGGGAGCCCGCAAACCCCCAGGTCGTTGCAGGCCGTGGGTGAGAGAGGTGCCCCGTCCGTTAGTCCATTGAACCCGAACAGTC
>NZ_SPVJ01000063.1:0-34154 GCF_004634465.1 Bradyrhizobium sp. MOS001 | reverse complement strand
CAGAGCTCTTGCGTGTCATCATCCGAGCCTTCTTCGAGACCGTCCCGGCTCGAAACACCGCTTGAGCCGGGCGCCGCCGCCAGTTCTTCACGAACGACTACTGAAATTCGAACGGCCGCGCGTAATACGGATGGTCCGGACTGTAGAACGCGGTCGCAAAGGCCAGCGAATCGTCGCCGCTGACGGCGCTGAGCGGTTCCCCGGTCAGCTCGTGCCACTCGCGAGTAATCTCGTTAGCTACCTGCGCGTAGAAATTCCGGCCCTCTTCGTAGCCGTGATTGTTGCGATAGACGGCGTGAATCGGGGCGGCGACGAAGACAGCGGCGAGCCCAACGATTGCGGTGATGACCGTGACATTGACGGTGTAGAATCTTTCGATCGGGTAGCGCGTGCCGCAAACGATCAGCACGACGAACAGGAACAGCCCTTGCAACGCCCATAGCGACGGCAGATCGGTGCCCATCGCCAGCGACGTCAGGACCGGCAGTACGATCGTGCCGATCGCAACGTAAAAAAGAAGCCGCAGGCCGGAACTCATCGCGGCGAGGTCGGCCGCAAATTGCTTCAGCCGTGTGCCTGCGATGATCACCCAGAAGACGGCCGATACGCTGATGGCCGCCACGAGTCCGAGCAGGAAGTTCTGCACCTCGCCGAGCGAGCTCACGAAGTTGCCGTTGGCGTGCGCCATCGCGTAGGTGAAGGCCGACGCGCCCGTCGTCGCGAGCCAGTAGATGTGCGGCGACAACACCGCGAGCCCGACCACGACCGATATCCACGGCGAAGCGGACGTGAAATAGGCGCGGCGCGCGGGATGAGCCAGCGCGGCAAATGCAAAGCTCGCCACGAGGAAGACCGAATAATATTTGCCGACCATCGCCAGCGCCGTGGTGCATCCTACCGCGACCGCCCAGGCCGCGCTGCGGGTCTCGAACGCGCGCAGAAAACACCAGGTCGCGAGCGGCCAGAGCGCAAGAAGCACCGCGTTGGCGCTGAAGCGCTGGGCGTGGAATTGATAGGCCGGCGTCAGCATCAGGAGCAGCAGCACCAGGATGCGCTTGTGCCCGGTCACGAACTGCCGTGCGATCCGGTCGACGAAAAACAGGGCGAGCCCGGCATTGGCCATCGCCATCAATTGCAGCGACCAGTCGCTGAGCGGGAAGACGGAGGTCCACACCGCCGTAACCCAGCCCATCAGCGGCGGATGCTTGTGGTAGCCCCACGCGAAACGGCGCCCGAGCGTCCAGGCCTCGAGGGTATCAGGCCGCTGCCGGCATAGGCGACGGCCAGATAGACCGTCCAGAGCGCGACAAAGCACACAATGAGAAGCGGAACGGCCCAACCCGTCTCGACGCCGTCGAGCCAGCGCAGGAAAGGCCGCCGCCATCGCGCCGGCGCGCGATCGGACCGCTCGGCCATCGCCCGAAATGAAAAATCAATCGACACGGGACTCAAATGCAGGAAGGAAGTGATGTGCGAACTGCGCACATCTATTTCAAGTCAGAAACAAATAGCAATGATTGGACACTGGAAGAGTTAAAAGCTGACGCGAGGCTGACAAACGAAAACGGCGCCGCTGATGACAGCGACGCCGCGTAACGCTCGGGGAAGGCGCGCGGGCGCGCCCTCGCCTTACTCGGTCTTGTCGATGTTCCAGAACACCGGCGTCGCCGGGCCGTCGAGCACGCCGGTGAGCGACTTCCGCCACGCGCTCGGCGCCAGATACTGGCCGAGCGGCACGTAAATCACCTGGTCATAGGCTTCCTTCTGGATCTCGGTCGCGATCTTCTTCTGATCGTCGAGCGAGGCGGCGCGGACGAAGTCGTCCTTGAGCTTCTCGATCTTGGCGTTTTCCGCCCAGCCGAACCAGCCCTTCTTGCCCTGCCCGCCGATCGACAGATTGGCGATCGGGTTGGACACGTCGGCGCTGACCCAGTTGGTGAAGAACATGTTCCAGCCGCCCTCCTTCGGAGGCTTCTGGCTGGCGCGCCTGCTGACCACCGTCTGCCAGTCGGTCGCCTGCGCGTCGACCTTGAAGCCGGCCTCGCGGAGCAACTGCACCGCGACCGTCGGCTGCGCCTTCAGCGTCACGACGTCGCCGGGCACCATGACCACGACGGGCGTGCCGTCATAGCCGGACTCGGCGAGCGCCTTCTTGGCTTCCGCCATGCCGTTGCCCTTGACCAGCGATTCCGAGCCGACGTCGGTCGCGAACGGCGTATCGCAGATGAAGAACGCACCGCAGATCTTGTAGTATTTGGGATTGCCGACGAGCGCGTCGAGCACGTCCTTCTGGTTCATCGCCAGAAGTGCGGCACGGCGGATCTTCGGATTGTCGAAGGGCGGATAGAGGAAGTTCATGCGCCCAAGGGTCTGGTAGCCGAACTTGTTCAGCGTCTCGGTCTTGAGGTCGGCATTGCCTTCAAGGACGGGCAGCAGATCCCACGGCGGCACTTCCATGAAGTCGATGTCGCCCGATTGCAGCGCGTTCACTGCGGTCTGCGCATCCGGCATGGTGATCCATTCGACGCGATCAACCTTGACCACCTTGCCTCCGGCAGTCCAGCTCGACGCCTCCTTGCGCGGCACGTAGTCGGTGTTCTTGACGTACACCGCCTTCACGCCGGGCTGGAATTCACCCTGCACGAACTTGAACGGACCGGAGCCGATCTGCTCGGGGATCTGCTTGTCCGGCGGCGTTTCGGCGAGACGCTTCGGCATCATGAAGGCGACGCGCGAGGACGGCTTGCCGATGGATTCGAGCACGAGGCCGTAGGGCTCCTTCAGCTTCAGCGTGATCGTCTTGGGGTCGGTCGCCTCGATGCTCGCAGTAAACTGCATCATCTGCTGGCCCATGCCGTCGACCGCGGCCCAGCGCTTCAGCGAAGCGGCGCAGTCTTCCGCCGTCACCGGCGTACCGTCGTGCCACTTCAGGCCGTCGCGCAGCGTGAAGGTGTAGGTGAGCTTGTCGTCGGAGATCTTCCAGTCCGCCATCTGCGGCTGGATCTTGAAATTCGAGTCCGTCGCGATCAGCGTGTCGTAGACCATGTAGCCATGGTCACGCGTGATGTAGGCGGTGGTGAAAATCGGATCGATGATGCGCAGATCCGAATGCATCACCGCGGTGATGGTCTTGCTGGCGGCGGCAAGTACCGGCGAGGCCATCGCCGTCGAAAGCGCAACGACCGATAGCGCAAGTGTGGAGGCGAACGCGCGACGCCCCCGGCGCATCAAGCTCAACATAAAAGTTTCTCCTGACGTGAAACTGTTCAAAGGCAGGTTATTGGTTGAGCATTCGGTTCGTTCTTTAGGCGAACTAACCTCATGCGATGCCTTTGTCTTTCGAGACTTGCAGACAGTGTTGAGCGCGTCAATCCGGTTTCGCTGCAGCCCCAAGCGGCGCGCCCACGGGCTCCACAAAGATCGGTTTGGCTCTACAACGCTTTCCGCCAGTCCCGTCCGCGCCAATGCAATGCGCGTTCCATCTTTCGAAGCTTGAGAGACATTAAGATGAATCCAGCCAATCTTCCCTTCGATTCCGAGGCGATGCTTGAGGGCCTGCGCACCTGGGTGGAATGCGAGAGCCCGACCTGGGACGCGGGCGCCGTCAACCGCATGCTCGATATCGCAGCGCGGGATATGGCGATCATGGGTGCGACGATCGAACGCATCAGCGGCCGACAGGGCTTTGGCGGCGTGATGCGCGCGCGCTTCCCGCATCCGAAACAGGGCGAGCCGGGCATCCTGATCGCCGGCCACATGGATACCGTCCACCCGGTCGGCACCATCGAGAAGCTGAAATGGCGGCGCGAGGGCAACAAGTGCTACGGCCCCGGCATCTACGACATGAAGGGCGGCAACTATCTCTCGCTGGAAGCGATCCGCCAGCTGGCACGTGCTTCCTTCACCACGCCGCTGCCGATCACCGTGCTGTTTACGCCCGACGAGGAAGTCGGCACGCCCTCGACGCGGGACATCATCGAAGCGGAAGCCGCGCGCAACAAATATGTGCTGGTGCCCGAACCGGGCCGCGCCGACAACGGTGTCACCACCGGACGTTACGCCATCGCGCGTTTCAATCTGGAAGCGACGGGCCGACCGAGCCATGCCGGCGCAACATTGTCGGCCGGACGCTCGGCGATCCGCGAGATGGCGCGGCAGATCCTCGCCATCGACGCGATGACGACGGAGGACTGCACCTTCTCGGTCGGCGTCGTGCACGGCGGACAATGGGTCAATTGCGTTGCCACGACCGCCACCGGCGAGGCGCTGTCCATGGCCAAGCGCCAGGCCGATCTCGACCGCGGCGTCGAGCGGATGCTGGCGCTGTCGGGCACGTCCAATGATGTCACGTTCAAGGTGACGCGCGGCGTCACGCGCCCCGTATGGGAGCCCGATGCCGGCACCATGGCGCTTTATGAAAAGGCGCGCGGCATCGCCAAGTCGCTCGGCACCGATCTGCCGCATGCGAGCTCTGGCGGCGGCTCCGACGGCAACTTTACCGGTGCGATGGGCATCCCGACGCTCGACGGCCTCGGCGTGCGCGGCGGCAACGGCCACACGCTCGAGGAGTTCATCGAGGTCGAGAGCCTGGTTGAACGCGGGCGCCTGATGGCCGGCTTGCTGGCGACGCTCGACTGACGACGCAGCCTTCGCACTGCACAATGCGTTGGCAGTCGCGGTTTAAATTTAGCCTTGTCTAAAAATGAGGCGCATCGTACTGCTCGATTGTCCACGCGACGATGCGGGAGAGATCGCAACGAGAGTTCAGGCTTTCGTTGCGGCGCCGACGGAGCAACCGCCCCGGAAACTCTCAGGCAAAAGGACCGTATCGTCAGGACGATCTGGAGAGAGGCGGCACGGCCAATGTGGTCGTGACGTCCACCGAAGGGGATAGTCCGGAGCTGACCTCGCCGAGGTCCGCAACGGATCAAGCTCTCAGGTAACCGTGACAGATGGGGCGCCGCCAACGGCCTTTGGCCGGCGGTTAGCCGACTCTAACTCACGGGAGCCCCGAACCTGCTATGACCCATATCGCCATCATCGGCGCCGGCATCACCGGCGTAACGACCGCCTATGCCCTGCTCGAACGCGGATACAAGGTGACGGTGCTCGACAAGCACCGCTACGCCGCGATGGAGACGTCCTTCGCCAATGGCGGACAGCTCTCCGCCAGCAATGCCGAAGTCTGGAACAGCACCGCCACGATCCTGAAAGGCCTGCGCTGGATGTTCCGGCGCGATGCGCCGCTGCTGATGAACCCGCGGCCGAACTGGCACAAATATTCGTGGATGAGCGAGTTCGTCGCCAATATCGGCAACTACCGCGCCAACACGGTCCAGACCACCCGGCTCGCGATCGAAGCCCGCAAGCATCTGTTCGAGATCGCGGAGCGCGAAGGCATCGACTTCGATCTCGAACGCCGCGGCATCCTGCACATCTATCACGACAAGAAGGGTTTTGAATCCGGCCTGCAGGTCAATGCGCTATTGAAGGAAGGCGGGCTCGATCGCCGCCCGGTGACGCCGGAGGAGATCCGCGCCATCGAGCCGACGCTGCGCAAGGACTATTTTGGCGGCTTCTACACGCCGTCGGATGCGACCGGCGATATCCACAAGTTCACGCGCGGACTTGCGGAAGCCTGCAAGCGGCGCGGCGCGACCTTTATCCACGAAGCCAACATCGATTCCATTGCCCAGGCAGGTGGCGGCTTTGTCATCGGCTGGGCTGATCTTTCGGCCAGTGACACTGTCGCATCCGCGCGCGGCATGCTGAAGGCTGATGGCGTCGTGGTCTGCGCCGGTGTGGCCAGCCGCCACTTCGCCGCCCTCCTCGACGAGCGCGTCAACGTCTATCCGGTGAAGGGCTATTCGATCACCGTTCAGCTCGACACTGCCGCAAGCCGCAATGCGACGCCGACCGTGAGCCTGCTCGACGAAGCCGCCAAGATCGTCACCAGCCGGCTCGGCGCCGATCGTTTCCGCGTCGCAGGCACCGCCGAATTCAACGACTTCAACCGCGACATCCGCGCCGACCGCGTGCAGCCGCTGGTCGACTGGGTGCGCAGCAACTTCCCCGGCGTCGAAACGTCCAAGGTCGTGCCCTGGGCCGGGCTGCGGCCGATGATGCCGAACATGATGCCCGTGGTGCGCGCAGGACGCATGCCGGGCGTGTTCTTCAACACCGGCCACGGCCATCTCGGCTGGACCTTGTCGGCGGCGACCGCGCAGATGATTGCCGGGACCATCGACGGCTGGCGCGGGCTCAACGCACCGCCGACCGCACCCTCACTCAGGGTTGAGCGCGAGTTCCGCCATGCATCCTGAGTGGCCGATATCGGAGGCTCGGCGGCCTCTTGCGACCGCCCTGCCCTTGGCACACAATTTGCCCCGAAAGGTCGGCTTCTCCGGCCGGCTTTCCAGCCCGAGTGACAGGCGTGCATGATAGACAGAACCGATTCCACGGGGGCCTCTCGGCCCCACAAGTTCCGCAGCCGGAGATAGGTGCATGCTAGGTTATCTCATTCGCCGCGTTCTGGCCGCGGTGCCCGTGATGGGCGTCGTCGCGCTGTTCGTCTTCCTGCTGCTGCGGCTGACGCCGGGTGATCCCGCCGCCATTCTCGCCGGCGATAACGCGACGCCGGAACGGCTGGAACGCATCCGCGACTCGCTCGGCCTCAACGAGCCGCTGATCGTGCAATTCATCACCTGGGTGAACAAGCTGCTGCACGGCGATCTCGGGACGTCGCTGATCTCCAACCTGCCAGTCATGAAGATGATCAGCCAGCGCGTCGAGCCGTCGATCTCGATCGCGCTCTCGACGATCATTCTCGCTGTGATCGTCGCCGTGCCCCTGGGCGTCATCGCGGCGTGGAAGCACGGCACCTGGATCGACCGTTTCGTGATGGGCCTCTCCGTGCTCGGCTTCTCCGTGCCGGTGTTCGTGGTCGGCTATCTCCTGATCGAGGTCTTCGCGATCGACCTGCGCTGGGTGCCGGTGCAGGGCTTCCGCAGCATCTTCAACGGCTTTGGACCGTTCTTCGAGCGCATCATCCTGCCGACCTGCGCGCTCTCCTTCATCTACATTGCGCTGATCGCGCGCATGACGCGTGCGGCGATGCTCGACGTGCTCGGAGAGGACTACGTCCGCACCGCCCGCGCCAAGGGCATCAACGAGGTCGCCGTGATGATGCGCCATGCGCTGCGCAATGCCGCGGTGCCCGTCATCACCGTGATCGGCACCGGCTTTGCGCTGCTGATCTCCGGCGTCGTCGTCACCGAGAGCGTGTTCAACATCCCCGGCATCGGCCGCCTCACGGTGGACGCGGTGTTGGCGCGCGACTACCCAGTCATCCAGGCGATGATCCTGCTGACGTCGCTGATCTATGTCGTCGTCAATCTCCTGATCGACGTCGCCTACACGCTGCTCGATCCCCGGATCCGGTACTAGGGCTAAGGATAACAACAAAAATGTCCGTCGATAGCCTTCCCCAGTCGTCCATTCCGATCACGTCGCCGCTGCGGCCGCGTTTCGGATTCCTCACCTCGACGCCGATCATCGCGGCGGCCACAATCTTGCTCGCGCTGATCGTGCTGGTCTCGATCCTGGCGCCGCTGATCGCGCCGCACGATCCGGTCCAGCTTGCGCCCTCGCAGCGGCTGAAGCCGGCCTCGGCGCAGTTCCTGCTCGGCACCGACGCCTATGGCCGTGACCTCTTGTCGCGCGTGATCTATGGCGGCCGCATCTCGCTCCTGATCGGCATCGGCTCGGCGATCCTGTCGATCGTCATCGGCCTTGCGATCGGCCTGGTCTCCGGCTTCTTCAAGCTGGTCGATGCCGTCCTGATGCGCGTCATGGACGGCCTCATGGCGATGCCGAGCATCCTGCTCGCGATCGCCGTGGTGTCGCTGTCCGGCGCCAGCATCTGGACCGTGCTGGTCGCGATCACCATCCCCGAAATACCTCGCGTGGCACGCCTGGTGCGCTCGGTCGTGCTGTCCGCGCGCGAGGAACCTTACGTCGAGGCTGCGATCTCGGTCGGCTCCAGCCTGCCGAAGATCATGTGGCGCCATCTGATGCCGAACACGATCGCGCCGCTGATCGTCCAGGGCACCTATGTCTGCGCCTCCGCGATCCTGACCGAGGCCATTCTCTCCTTCCTCGGCGCCGGTATCTCGCCGGAGACGCCGACCTGGGGCAACATCATGGCCGAGGGCCGTCAGTATTTTCAGCTCAAGCCGACGCTGATCTTCTGGCCGGGCCTGCTGCTCTCGATCGCCATCCTCAGCATCAATCTGATCGGCGACGCCGCCCGCGACGCCCTCGATCCCCGCATGAAGCAGCGGGAGGGCAAGTGATGACGGATCAAGTGATGACCAACCCAGTTCTCGACATCAACAACCTCGTCGTCTCCATCGGCAAGAAGCCGAAGGGTGCAAACATCATCGACGGGATCTCGATCCAGGTGCATAAGGGCGAGACACTGTGTCTCGTCGGCGAAAGCGGCTCGGGCAAGTCGGTGACCTCGCTCACCACGATGGGCCTGCTGCCGAAGGGCACGCTGGTTCCAACCGGCGGCAGCGTCAAGCTCGTCAGCGAAGAGATTCTCACCGCGACCGATCGCCGCCTGCGCCAGCTCCGCGCGACGCAGATGGCGATGATCTTCCAGGAGCCGATGACCGCGCTCAATCCGGTGGTGCCGGTCGGCCGCCAGATCGACGAAGTCCTGCGCGCCCACACCAATCTCGACGCAAAGGCGCGGAAGAAGCGCATCCTCGACATGATGGAGCAGGTCCGCCTGCCCCAGGTCGAGCGCATCTTTGCCTCCTATCCGCATCGCCTGTCCGGCGGCCAGCGCCAGCGCATCATGATCGCGATGGCGCTGGTGCTAGAGCCGAAGCTGCTCATCGCCGACGAGCCGACCACCGCGCTCGACGTCACCACGCAGAAGCAGATCCTGACGCTGATCCGCGACCTCCAGCGCGATCACGGCACGGCCGTCCTGTTCATCACCCACGACATGGGCGTGGTCGCCGAGATCGCCGACCGCGTCGCTGTGATGCGGCAGGGCCGGCTGGTCGAGACCGGTCCGCTCGAGACCGTGCTGCGCAACCCGACCATGGAGTACACCCGCAATTTGCTTTCTGCGGTGCCGAGCCTGGTGCCGCGCGCGGCGCGGCCCGAGACCAAGGAGCCGGTGGTGCTGGAGGCCAACGAGCTCGGCAAGGTCTATAAGGAACGCGCCTTCTTCGGCAAAGGCCGCGAGGTCGTCGCCGCCGACAAGGTCACGCTGACGCTGCGCAAGGGCCGCACGCTCGGCATCGTCGGCGAGAGCGGCTCGGGCAAGTCCACCGTCGCACGGTGCATCGTGCGCCTGATCGATCCGACCTCCGGCGGCGTGCGCCTTGCCGGCCGCGAGATCGCCGACATCTCGCGCCGCCTGCTCCAGCCGCACCGGCAGAAGATCCAGATCGTGTTCCAGGATCCCTATCGCTCGCTCAACCCGCGCATTACCGTCGGCGAGAGCATCGCGGAAGGCCCGATCAATTACGGCACCTCGCATGCCGATGCGATGAAGCGGGCGCGCGAACTGCTCGAGCTCGTCGGCCTGCCCGCCGACGCAGTGACGCGCTATCCGCACCAGTTCTCCGGCGGTCAGCGCCAGCGCATCGCCATTGCGCGTGCACTCGCGCTCGACCCCGACGTGCTGGTCGCGGACGAAGCGGTGTCGGCACTCGACGTCTCGGTTCAGGCGCAGGTGCTGGAACTGCTCGACGAGATCCAGAACCGGCTCGGCATCGCCATCCTGTTCATCACCCACGATCTGCGCGTCGCAGCCCAGATCTGCGACGAGGTCGTGGTGATGCAGCACGGCCGTGTCGTCGAACAGGGCCTGGCCGCCGAGGTGCTGACGCATCCAAAGGAAGCCTACACCAGGGCGCTGCTGGAGGCCGCACCGGGCCGCGGCTGGGATTTTGCGAACTTCCGACCGGTGTCGGAAGGCGTCGCGGCGACGGCTTAGGTTTGTCCACTCGTCATTGCGAGCGGAGCGAAGCAATCCAGAGTCCCTCTGCGGAGACGGTCTGGATTGCTTCGCTTCGCTCGCAATGACGGTGATCGCGGCAAGTATTCCCAAAACAGCTTAAGGCCATGCATAGCGCGAGTGCGTCCCACCTTGCTCTCGCCGCAGGCACAAGGCTAACGTCGCGCACTTTCAAACGCTGGACCAGAATTAATGACACGTATCGCCGTCGGCGGCTTCCTGCACGAGACCAACACGTTCGCCCCGACGAAGGCGACTTTCGCGGACTTCCAGCATGGCGGCGGCTGGCCGGCCATGACGGAAGGCGCCGACGTATTGAAGGTGATGCGCCGCATCAATGTCGGCCTCGCCGGCTTTGTCGACAGCGCCGAAGCGAATGGCTGGAACCTCATTCCGACGATCGCCTGCGGCGCAAGTCCGTCGGCGCATGTCACCAGGGACGCCTTCGAGCGTATCGTGAAGGTGATGGTCGACGGTATCGCCGCCGCCGGCCCGCTCGATGCCGTCTATCTCGATCTGCATGGCGCGATGGTGACCGAGCATCTCGACGACGGCGAAGGCGAGATCTTGGCTCGCGTGCGCCGCGTCATAGGCAAGGACGTCCCGCTCGTTGCCAGCCTCGACCTGCACGCCAACGTCACGCCCGAGATGATGGAACACGCGGACGCGCTGATCGCCTACCGCACCTATCCGCATGTCGACATGGCCGAGACCGGCCGCGCCTCCGCAAGGCACCTCGCCCTGCTGCTGAAGACGAAGCAGCGCTTTGCAAAGTCGTTTCGCCAATTGCCGTTCCTGATCGCGATCAGCTGGCAATGCACCAATGACTTTCCCACCAAGGGCATCTACGAAAAACTGGCCGCGCTGGAGAGCGACGCCGTTCCGACGCTGTCCTTCGCGCCCGGCTTCCCCGCCGCCGACTTCCGCGACTGCGGCCCGAGCGTGTTCGCCTATGGCAAGACGCAGGCCGATGCCGACCGCGCGGCCGATGCGATCGTCAAACTGATCGAAAGCCACGAGGACGATTTCGACGGCAAAATCTGGTCGCCCGACGATGGCGTGCGCCATGCGATGGAACTCGCCAAGGGCGCGAGCAAGCCGATCATCATCGCAGACACCCAGGACAATCCGGGCGCTGGCGGCGATTCCGACACCACCGGCATGCTGCGCGCACTGGTGCGCAACAAAGCGAGCGCCGCGACCGGCGCGATCTACGATCCGGCCTCTGCCAAGGCCGCGCATGCGGCCGGCGTCGGCGCCACCGTGACGCTGTCGCTCGGCGGCAAGTCCGGCATTCCCGGCGATGAGCCCTATCGCGAGACCTTCATCGTCGAAAAGCTCTCCGACGGCCGCTTCATCGCGCCCGGCCCCTATTACGGTGGCCGCGAGATGGAGATGGGTCCCTCCGCGTGCCTGCGCATCGGGGATGTCCGCGTCGTCGTCTCCTCGCACAAGGCGCAGCTCGCCGATCAGGCGATGTACCGCTATGTCGGCATCGAGCCGACCGCGCAGAAGATTCTGGTCAACAAGAGCTCGGTGCACTTCCGCGCCGATTTCGAGCCGATCGCGGAAAAGCTGATGATCTGCGCCGCGCCCGGCGCGATGCCGGCCGACACAGCCACCCTGCCCTGGACGCGCCTGCGGCCGGGCATCCGCATCAAGCCGAACGGCCCCGTTTTCACGCCCCCATCACGCTAACCGGACAGGACACATGCCCACGATCGACCGCATCGACGGCTTTGCCGACGAACTCACTGCTATCAGGCGCGACCTCCACGCCCATCCCGAGATCGGCTTCGAGGAAGTGCGCACCTCCGGCATCGTCGCCGACAAGCTGAAGAGCTGGGGCATCGAGGTGCACCGCGGTCTCGGCGGCACCGGCGTGATCGGCGTGATCAAGGGCAACGGTTCGGGCAGCAAACGCATCGGCCTGCGCGCCGACATGGACGCACTGCCGATGGAAGAGAACACCAATCTGAAATGGAGTTCGAAAATCCCCGGCCGCTTCCACGGCTGCGGCCATGACGGCCACACCACCATGCTGCTCGGCACCGCGCGCTACCTCGCCGAGACCCGGAATTTCGACGGCACCGTGCACCTGATCTTCCAGCCGGCCGAGGAAGGCCTTGGTGGCGCGCGCGCGATGATCAAGGACGGGCTGTTCGAGAAGTTTCCCTGCGACGAGCTCTACGGCCTGCACAACGCGCCCGACCTCAACCACGGTGAGATCGCGATCCTGCCCGGCCCCGCGATGGCGAGCGCCGACTTCTTCGACCTGCGCATCACCGGCTACGGCGCGCATGGCGCGATGCCCGAACGCTCCAAGGACGCGGTGATCATCGCGACCACGCTGGCGCAGGCGATCCAGACCATCGTCAGCCGCAACGTCGAGCCGCTGCAGGCCGCCGTCATCTCGATCACGCAGATTCACGCCGGTTCCGCCTACAACGTCATCCCTGGCGAGGCCCATCTCTGCGGCACCATCCGCACCTTCTCGGATGAAGTCCGTGCCCTGATCGCCGAACGCATCCGCACGATCTGCGCCGGCATCGCGAGCGCCTATCAGTGCGTGATCGAAGCCGACATCCGCGACACTTTCGGCGTGCTGGTCAACCAGGTCGAGCAGTCCAAGGTGGTCGAGGAGGTCGCGCGCACCGTCGTCAACCCCGCCAACGTGATCACCCGCGCCCAGCCGAAGATGGGCAGCGAGGATTTCGCCGACATGCTGCAAACCATCCCCGGCGCCTATTTCTGGATCGGCCACGACGGCTCGGTGCCCGTGCACAATCCCGGCTTCGTGCTCGACGACAAGATCCTGCCGATCGGCGCCAGCATGTTCGCCCGGATCATCGAAACGCGCATGCCGGTAGGTTAGCAATGCACAAGAAGAGCGTCGAAGAGGCCGTCACCTCGCTGCACGATCTCTCCGCGGTCGATCTGATCGCGGGCTATCGGGCCAAGCAGTTCTCGCCGAGCGAGGTGCTGGAGGACGTGCTTGCGCACGTCGCTGCGTGGGAACCGCATCTCAAGGCGCTCTACGCGTTCGATCCCGACAGCGCGCGCGAGGCCGCGAAGGCCTCGACCGCGCGCTGGAGCGGGGGCGAACCTTCCGGCGCGCTCGACGGCGTGCCTGTGACGGTGAAGGACAACATCGCGACCAAGGGCGTGCCCGTCCCGCTCGGCGCTGCGAGCGTGAAGCTCGTGCCGGCCGAGAAGGACGCCCCGCCCGCTGCGCGCCTGCGCGAGGCCGGTGCGATCATCTTCGCGAAGACCACCATGCCCGATTACGGCATGCTGTCCTCGGGACTCTCCAGCTTCCACGCGCTGGCGCGCAATCCCTGGGATCTCTCCAAGAATCCCGGCGGCTCCAGCGCGGGCGCAGGCGCCGCTGCTGCGGCCGGCTACGGCCCCTTGCATCTCGGCACCGATATCGGCGGCTCGGTCCGCCTGCCTGCGGGCTGGTGCGGCCTCGTCGGCCTGAAACCCAGCTTTGGCCGCGTGCCGATCGACCCGACCTATGTCGGCCGTGTCGCCGGTCCCATGACCCGCACGGTCGACGATTGCGCGCTGATGATGAGCGTGATTGCAAAGCCCGACCGGCGCGACGGCATGAGCCTGCCCGCCGAGCCTCTCAACTGGAAGGGCCTGGAGAAATCCCCGCGCAAACTGCGCATCGGCCTGATGCTCGATGCCGGCGTCGGCCTGCCGGCAGAACGGCCAGTCCGTGATGTTGCAGTGAAAGCCGCAAAGGCGTTCGAATCCGCAGGTAGCGTCGTCACCGAGGTCGACGGCATTTTGACCCGCGAGATGCTCGACGGCCTCGACAATTTCTGGCGCGCGCGGATGTGGGACGATCTGGCCAAGCTGACGCCGGCCGAACAGGCAAAGGTGCTGCCCTACATCTTCAAATGGGGCGCATCCGGTGCGAAGCTGTCGGGCGTCGACGTCATCCGCGGCTTCAACCAGACCATGGCAATCCGGGCGGCCGCGTCAAAGCTGTTCTGCGAGCTCGACTATGTGATCTCGCCGACCGCGCCGAACGTGAACTATGCGGCGGAATGGGCCTCGCCCACCAACGATCCGATGCGGCCGTTCGAGCACATCTGCTATACCGTGCCGTGGAATATGTCGGAGAACCCCGCGGTTTCCATCAACGGCGGCTTCGACGCCAACGGATTTCCCATCGGCGTGCAGATCGTCGGCCGCCGCTTCGACGATATCGGCGTGCTCGGCATGGCCAAGGCTTTCGAGGGCTTGCGCGGCGCACAGCAGCCCTGGCCGAGCCCGCCGGCAAAGTAGGCATTCCATCATGGCCGGGCTTGTCCCGGCCATCCACGTTCTTGTACTGCTCGCATGCCCAGTCCGCGCAAGACGGACAACGGCGACCATGCGTCTCGTCTCATTGAGATCGCACTTAAGATGAGGAAGGAAACCACCATGGCGTATGAGACCATCAAATACGAGGTCGCCGAGCAGATCCTCACCATCACGCTGAACCGGCCCGACAAGCTCAACGCCTTCAACGCGCAGATGCAGGCCGAGCTGATCGACGCGTTCGACGCCGCCGACAAGGACGACGATGTCCGCGCCATCATCGTCACCGGCGCCGGCCGCGGCTTTTGCGCGGGCGCTGATCTTTCCTCGGGCGCTGATACCTTCGATCGCGATGCGCGGCGCGGCCCGGTGAAGCGCTTCGCGGACGGCAAGGTCGATTACAGCGATCCGCAGGTGCGCGATGGCGGCGGTCAGGTGACCTTGCGCATCTTCAAGTGCCTGAAGCCCGTCATCGCCGCCGTGAACGGCCCTGCCGTCGGCATCGGCGTCACCATGCAACTCGCGATGGACATCCGCATCGCCTCGGATGCCGCGCGCTTCGGCTTCGTGTTCTCCCAGCGTGGTATCGTGCCGGAGGCCGCCTCGAGTTGGTTCCTGCCGCGCATCGTCGGCATCTCGCAGGCGCTGGAATGGTGCTATTCCGGCCGCGTCTTCCCTGCCCAGGAAGCGCTCGCCGGCCGCCTCGTCAGCAAGGTCGTATCCCCGGATGATCTGCTGCCGACCGCCCGTGCGCTCGCCAAGGAATTCGCCGCCAAGACCGCGCCGGTGTCGGTCGCCCTGATCCGCCAGATGATGTGGCGCATGATGGGTGCCGACGATCCGATGGAAGCCCACAAGGTCGACAGCCGTGGCATCTATACCCGCGGCCGCTCGGACGACGTTAGGGAAGGCGTGGTGTCGTTCCTGGAGAAGCGTCCGGCGCAGTTCAAGAACAAGGTGTCGAGCGATATGCCGGATTATTTTCCGTGGTGGGGCGAGCGGGAATACAAGTAGAGGGATCGTAGGGTGGGCAAAGGCGCTCTTGCGCCGTGCCCACCATCTATCAGCAATCGAAACCAGAATGGTGGGCACGCTTCGCTTTGCCCACCCTACGGCACCGTCAATCCATCACCAGCGCGACCCGCCCGATCGCCTTGCGGTCGATCAGCAATCGCATCGCTTTAGCATAATCCTGCAGCGGCAGGCGATGCGAGACGTTGGGGCGCAGCTTGCCCTCCTCCGCCCATTGCAGCAGCGCCTTCAGGCGCACCTCGCCGAGCGCGGGATTCTTCCGTACCGCCTCACCCGCACGCACGCCGAGCACGCTGGCGCCCTTGATCAGCAAGAGGTTGGTCTTGGCCGAGCCGATGCCGCCGGTAAAGCCGATCACCAGCAGCCGCGCGCCCCAGGCGATGCAGCGCATCGAGTTCTCGAACACCTCGCCGCCGACGGGATCGAACACGACGTCGGCGCCACGACCGTCTGTGATGCGCTTGACGGCATCGCGAAACGGCTCGCGATCGTAGCGCACGAGATGGTCGGCGCCGCGCGATTTCGCTATCGCAAGCTTCTCGTCGCTGGAGGCGGTCGCGATCACGGTCGCGCCCAGCATCTTGCCGATCTCGACTGCGGCAAGCCCCACGCCGCCGCCGGCGCCATGCACCAGCAACACCTCGCCCGGCATGACCCGGCCGCGATCGATCAGCGCGTGATAGGCGGTGCCATGGCCGGCGAGATAGGTCGCACCTTCCGCATAGTCGAACGTCGACGGCATCGGCGTTAGCTGCGTCGGCGTCACCACCGCTTCGTCGGTGAAGGCGCCATGGCGCATCTTGACGATGACCTTGTCGCCGACGGACACGCCGCTTGCCTCTGCGCCCACCTCGGTGACGTCGCCGGCGGCCTCCATGCCGGGCGTGAACGGCAGCTCCGGCTTGAGCTGATATTCGCCGGCCGCCATCAGCACGTCGGGAAAGTTCAATCCGGCGGCGCGGATCGCAACGCGCACCTCACCCGGTTTGACGGCGCGCGACGGAAATTCCTCGAGCCGCAACGTCTCGGGCGCGCCGAGTTCGCGGCAGACGACAGCCCGCACCATCAGGCCGCACTCGCCTTGCTGCGTTCAAGCGCCTCGCGGATCAGCGGCAGGCGGTCGTTGCCGAAGTACATGTCGGTCTTGCCCACGAAGATCGTCGGTGAGCCGAAGCCGCCGCGTGCTACGACCTCTTCCGTGTTGGCCTTGAGCTGGTCCTTGATTGCCTGCTCGGAGATGCCGGCAAAGAACTTCTGCTCGTCGACACCGACCTTCCTGCAGATCTCGGCGAGCACGGCGTCCTGCGAGATGTCCTTGTCGCCGCCCCAATAGGTCTCGAACACGGCAGTGGCGAACGGCACCATGTCTTTCCCCAGCCAGATGCAGCCGCGCATGACCTTCACGCTGTTCACCGGAAACACCGTCGGCGGCATCTTGATCGCGAGGCCGGCCGAGCGCGACCAGTCGGCGAGGTCTTTCTTCATGTAGCGCGCCTTCAGCGGCACCGGCGTCTCGCGCTGCGCGTAGACGCTCGGATTGACCGTGTTGAAGATGCCGCCGACCAGGATCGGCCGCCAGATGATCTCGGCCCCCAGCTCCTTTGCCAGCGGCTGGATGTTGTGGAAGGCGAGGTAGGTCCAGGGGCTGGAACAGTCGAAGAAGAATTCAATCATGGCGTTTCCTTTGCGTCTTGTTTGTCGTGCTCTATCCCCGTCATTGCGAGCGACTTGTCCGCCATAGCTCGAAGAGCGACGGCGGAAGCGAAGCAATCCAGAATCTTTCCGCGGAACCAGTCTGGATTGCTTCGTCGCTTCGCTCCTCGCAATGACGATGGGGCGAGCAGCCTACTTCTTTCCCAGCACTTCCCTGGCACGCTGTCCGAACATGATCTTGCGTGATTCCTCGTCGAACGGCTCTTTCACGAACTTGCCGATCGCAAGCCCCGCCTGCACCTGCGGCCTTGCGCGCACCTCGGCGTACCAGCGTTTCACGTTCGGATAGTCATCGAGCGTAAAGCCCTGCGCCTTGTGGGTCATTGTCCAGGGGAAGCAGGCGATGTCCGCGATGGAATAGTCGCCGGCGACATAGGCGCCGGTCTTGGCCAACTGGCGGTCGAGCACGCCGTAGAGCCGCGCGGCCTCGTCGCGGTAACGCTCAATCGCATAAGGGATCTTTTCAGCAGCATAGAGCGCGAAATGGCCGTGCTGGCCGAGCATCGGCCCGAGGCCCGCCATCTGCCACATCACCCACTGGATGGTCGTCGAGCGGCCGCGCAGATCGCTGGCCAGGAAGCGGCCGGTCTTTTCCGCGAAGTAAATCAGGATCGCGCCGGTCTCGAACGCCGAGAACGGCGCACCGCCGTCGGCGGGTGCGTGGTCGACGATCGCGGGAATGCGATTGTTCGGGGAGACCGCCAGAAATTCGGGGCTGAACTGCTCGCCGGCGCGGATATTGACCGGCTTCACGTTATAGGGGAGCCCGAGTTCCTCCAGCATGATCGAGATTTTCCAGCCGTTCGGCGTCGGCGCATAATAGAGGTCGATCATCGCCCTTCCCTGTCGTCGCCAATGGAATAGAGAGCGACTTTTGTTGTTCTGTACCTTGACATTAAGACATGGCAGGAAGGGGCGCAACACAACCTGCCGGGAGAGCCGCCATGCTGTTTCCAACCACGATCGCCGGCTCCTTGCCGAAACCCGAATGGCTTGCCGAGCCCAACATGCTGTGGGCGCCCTGGAAGTCGCAAGGCGACGAGCTACTCCGCGCCAAGCGCGATGCGACCATGCTCGCCGTCAAGGTCCAGGAGGATGCCGGCATCGACATCGTCACCGAGGGCGAGCAGGCCCGCCAGCATTTCGTGCACGGCTTCCTTGAGAAGATCGACGGCATCGACTTCGCCCACAAGGTCGAGATGGGCATCCGCAAGGACCGCTACAAGGCGATGGTGCCGCAGGTGGTCGCGCCGCTTCAGCTCAAGGGTCGTGTCCATGCCGACGAGGCGCGCGTGGCGCGCACGCACACGAAGAAGAAGCTGAAGTTCACCCTGCCCGGCCCGATGACCATCATCGACACGATTGCGGACCGCTACTACGGTGATCGCGTCAAGATGGCCTTTGCCTTCGCCGATCTCCTCAACGAGGAAGCCAAGGCATTGCAGGCCGACGGCGTCGATCTCGTGCAGTTCGACGAGCCCGCCTTCAACGTCTACATGGACGAGGTCAACGACTGGGGCATCAAGGCGCTCGAGCGTGCCGCGCAGGGGCTGACCTGCGCCACCGCCGTGCACATCTGCTACGGCTACGGCATCAAGGCCAACACCGACTGGAAGGAGACGCTCGGCGCGCAGTGGCGGCAGTACGAGCAGATCTTTCCGGCGATCGACGCGAGCCCGATCCAGCAGGTCGCAATCGAGTGCCGCAATTCCAAGGTGCCGCTCGATTTGCTCGCGCTGCTCAAGACCAAGATCGTGCAGGCCGGCGTGATCGACGTCGCCAGCGACACGGTAGAGACCGCCGAGGACGTCGTGCAGGTGATCGATGCGGTGTCGAAGTTCGTGCCCAAGAGCAACATCATCGCCACCACCAATTGCGGCATGGCGCCGATGCGGCGCGAGATCGCCGAGGCCAAGCTGATGGCGCTCGGCGCCGGTGCCGCGCTGGCGCGCGAGAAGCTGGGGTGATGGTGCTCCGAACGGCACTCGTCGTCACGGCTCTTGCGGGGATCACATTCGCTGCGCGCGCGGAGGATCGCTCGGTGCTGCTGAATTGCAAGGCCATGGTCGAGCGTGCGTCCAAGGATACGGGTACGGCAACCGAGGCCGAGCTCACCCGCTGCCGCCAGATCATCCGCGAATGGGTGCTGCGCGATGCGCGGACGACAGTCGATGAGCAAGGGCGGCCGCTGAAATAGCCACACGCTTCCTGCGTTCCCTCCCCGCTTGCGGGGACGGTCAGGCGCGGTGTGCGCTGGGGTGCAGTGTGACCTCATAGCCGGCGCTCATCGCACGCAGCGTCGATGGCGGGGTCAGCAACTGCGCATCGTCGAGCTCTCGCGCGCCTTCAACATAACCCGCCGTCGACCACAACAGCGTCCCGCCCCGCATCAGCAGAAAGCTTTCCTCGCCCTGCTGCAGCATCGCGCCGTCTGGAAGCTGGTCGAGCGGCACCAGCAGCGCGTGAAGCCGCTTCTTGCCGTGATCGAGCCGCTCGTGGTGCAGCACCGTGTCGATATCGTGCATGCGGACATCACGGACGCGGTTGCCCTTCTCCCACGCAGCCCGAAAGCGATTGGCATCGTCGCGGCGGCAGTAGAAGCAGGGGCGATGGCCGGCGGCGAGCGCGGTGGCCTCGTCGAGGAAGAACAGCTCGGTCCAGCTGTGCGTCGTCATCACCTCGCGACGGCGGCCGCGGAATTCGCAAACACAGGTGAGCCAGGCCGGCGACGACCACCGCTTCTTGAGCAGCGTCCTGGTCGCGGGATCATGGATGATGCCGCGATTGCCGGTGAACAGGCCCCGGTGCGGCGTGGCGATGATGTCGCCGGTCGGCGTGACACGGTTTTGCAGGGGCATGGCCACCTCCACCTGTCATTGCGAGCGAAGCGAGGCAATCCAGAAATGCGTCTGCGGAAATAGTCTGGCTTGCTTCGTCGCTTCCCTCACGCCGCGCCGTCGCGCAGCGGCGGGTGGTAGGACAGCGCGGTGTCCCAGGGGAAGAAGATCCAGGTGTCCTGCGAGACTTCCGTGATGAAGGTGTCGACCAGCGGGCGTCCCTTCGGCTTGGCGTAGACGGTGGCGAAATGCGCATCGGGCAGCATGTCGCGCACCAGCCTGCCGGTCTTGCCGGTGTCGACGAGGTCGTCGACGATCAGAAGTCCCTTGCCGGTGCCGCCGCCGAGCTTCATCGCCGCCTCGGACATGCCTTTGAGGACCTGGAGCTCGCCCTGCTTGTCGTGGTCGTAGCTGGCGATGCAGACCGTATCGATGATGCGGACACCGAGCTCGCGCGCCACGATCGCGGCCGGCACCAGCCCGCCGCGGGTGATCGCGATGACGGCGTGGAACGGGCCGACCTCGTTGAGCCGCCAGGTCAGCGCCCGGCAGTCGCGGTGGAACTGGTCCCACGAAACAGGAAAGGCCTTGCCGGCCCGCTCCTGCGCGCTCAGTTCCGGTGCTTCGCCAGCCATTGTTGTCTCCTGCCAATCTTCATCCGGCAGCCATTCTGCTACCGGGTGACGTTCAATCCCGCCAGCATTTCCTTCACCGCCGCCATCGCCGCTGCCAGCTTGTCCGCGTCGCGCGAGCGCACCACCAGATTGGTGTTCGGCTTCTGATCTTCGTCCATGAACGGATAGCTGCCGATGATGGTGTCGGGATGGGCGGCGGCGATCGCGCGCAGCGGGCTGCCGATGTCACCTTCGCGCGCATTGGCGCGGACCGATTCGGACAGCATGCGCACGCCCGACTTCAGCTTGGGCGAGACGATGTCCATCATCGCCTGCATGATCGAGGGCACGCCGGCCATCACGATGACATTGCCGATCTTGAAGCCGGGGGCGAGGATGGTCGCGCTCTGGATCAGCTCGGCGCCATCGGGGATGCGGGCCATGCGCAGGCGGGCCTCGTTGAGGTCCTGCTCGCTCCAGCGCTCGCGGAAGCGGGCGACGACCTCCGGATGGTGGTCGATGCCGACGCCGAACGCCTTGGCGACGCTGTCGGCGGTGATGTCGTCATGGGTTGGCCCGATGCCGCCGGTGGTGAAGACATAGGCGTAGCGATGCCGCAGTGCATCCAACGCCGCGATGATGTCGTCCTCGTCGTCGGAGACGACCCGCACTTCCTTCAGGTCGATGCCGATATTGGTCAGGTATTCGGCGATGAAGCCGATATTCTTGTCCTTGGTGCGGCCGGACAGGATTTCATCCCCGATGACCAGAATGCCCGCCGTGACGATGTCGCTCATACCTTAAGTCCCTCACCTGTCGGCCCGACTTTGCCGAGGTAACGCGTTGAAGTCACGCGGTTTTGCTGCCGAAATAAGCAGTCCTCAGCCATTTTTTGAGGCACCCTCCCGGCTGTCCCCGGCAAATGCCACAACTCCATGCTTATCGCGCTGGCCCAGCCCTTGCTACCTCCTCAGAGTCATGCACTCTTGCCGCATGGCCAGGACGTTGCGGTCTTCACCAAGGCCTAGCGACCTGTCGAATGGCGCAACGCCTTGCGGAGACAAGTCGGGATCTATGGCAGTCGCGTTTGATGAAATGAACATTCCCGGCGGGGACCTTCGCCCCGCCTATCAGGAGCTGGCGCGCTGGCTCAAGGAGACGCCTCCCGAGGCGCTCGAATATCGCCGCCAGGAGGCCGAGCTCCTGTTCCGCCGCATCGGCATCACCTTTGCCGTCTATGGCGATTCCGAATCCACCGAGCGCCTGATCCCCTTCGACGTGATCCCGCGAATCATGTCCGGCAAGGAATGGGCGCTGCTGGAGAAGGGCCTGAAGCAGCGCGTGCGCGCGCTCAACATGTTCCTGCGCGACATCTATCACGGCCGCGACATCCTGCGCGCCGAGGTCGTGCCCGACGACCTGATCTTCCAGAACCCAGTGTTCCGCCCCGAGATGAACGGCCAGCAGGTGCCGCACGACGTCTACGTGCACATCGCCGGCATCGACATCGTCCGGGTCGATGCCGAGGACTTCATCGTGCTGGAGGACAATGCCCGTACCCCGTCGGGTGTGTCCTACATGCTGGAAAACCGCGAGATCATGATGCGGTTGTTTCCGGACCTGTTCGCCCGCCACAGGGTGGCGCCGGTCGAACGCTATCCGGACGAGCTGCTTTCCGCGCTGCGTTCGGTGGCGCCGCAAGGCGCCTCCGGCGAGCCGACGGTCGCCCTGCTCACGCCCGGCGTCTACAACTCTGCCTACTACGAGCACTCCTTCCTTGCCGACAAGCTCGGCATCGAACTGGTCGAAGGCCGCGACCTCATCGTCAAGAACAACGAAGTGTTCATGCGGACGACCGAGGGGGTGAAGCGGATCGACGTGATCTATCGCCGCGTCGACGACGATTTCATCGACCCCCTCACCTTCCGCCCCGACTCCGTGCTCGGTGTGCCCGGGCTGATGTCGGCCTATGCGGCCGGCAACATCACGCTCGCCAACGCGGTCGGCACCGGCATCGCCGACGACAAGGCGATCTACTCCTACATGCCGGACATCGTGAAATTCTATCTCGGCGAGGAGCCGATCCTGAAGAACGTGCCGACCTGGCGTTGCCGCGAGCCGAAGGACCTCGCCTATGTGCTCGACAATCTCGGCGAGCTCGTCGTCAAGGAGGTCCACGGCTCCGGCGGCTACGGCATGCTGATCGGCCCTGCCGCGACGAAAGCGACGATCGAGGCCTTCCGCGAAAAGCTCAAGCGCGAGCCGGAAGGTTTTATCGCGCAGCCGACGCTGGCGCTCTCGACCTGCCCGACCTGTACGGCAAGCGGCCTCGCGCCACGCCACGTTGACCTGCGCCCCTTCGTGCTCACCGGCAGCAAGAGCACCACGATCGTGCCCGGCGGGCTGACACGGGTCGCGCTCAAGGAAGGCTCCCTGGTGGTGAATTCGAGCCAGGGCGGCGGCACCAAAGACACCTGGATCCTGGACGAGTAGTCAGATGCTGTCGCGTACCGCCGAAAACCTCTACTGGCTCGCCCGCTATGTCGAACGGGCCGAATATCTCGCGCGCACGATCGATGCGACGCTGCGCGTCACTGCGCTTCCCGCCGCCTATATCGGCAAGACCAATGAATGGGACTCGGCGCTTCTCACCGCCGGCGTCGCCGCGAGCTTCTATCAGCAATACGAAGTCGCCAACGAGCACAACGTCGTCGACTACCTCTCGTTCTCGGCAAGCAATCCATCATCGATCAGGAACTGCATCGAGGCGGCGCGGCTGAACTCGCGCTCGGTGCGCACCGCGCTCACCAGCGAGATGTGGGACACCATCAACTCGGCCTGGATCGAACTCCAGGAGGTCTGGAGCAAGGGCACCTCCACGCGCGAGGATCTCGCAAAATTCCTGCGCTTCGTGCAGGAGACTTCGCTGCGCTTCGACGGCTCGGCCTACCGGACCATGCTGCGCAACGACGCCTACTGGTTCTCGCGGATGGGCGTGCATCTGGAGCGCGCCGACAACACCGCGCGCATCCTCGATGTGAAGTACCACGTGCTGCTTCCCGAGGAGGAGCATGTCGGCGGCCCCCTCGACTTCTATCAGTGGAGTTCGATCCTGCGCTCGGTCTCGGCGCTGACGGCCTATCACTGGGTCTATCGCGAGACGCTGAAGCCGTGGCTGATTGCGGACCTGCTCATCCTCAACGACACGCTGCCGCGCTCGCTGGCAAGCTGCTACGGCAATCTCGTGCGCAATCTCGACCAGATCGGCGTCGCCTATGGCCGCCAGGGCCCCGCCCAGCGCCATGCCCGCGGCATCCGCAACCGGCTGGAACACAGCAATATGAACGACATTTTCCAGCACGGCGTGCATGAATTCATTCAGGAATTCATCACGGACAATTCCAGGCTGGGCGAAATCATCACGAAGCAGTATTTGATCTGATGTCCCCCGGCTGACGAAAACGGGATATCGTCACGGCCGGGCTTGTCCCGGCCATCCACGTTCTTGCTTTTGCGCGGCGAGGAAGATCGTGGATGCCCGGGACAAGCCCGGGCATGACGAGCTTCTTCGCAATAGGCAGCGGGTCTAACCACTAACTTCACGGTCCACCATGCGCCTGCGAATCCTGCACACCACGACCTATCGCTACGAGACGCCGGCCACCAGCGTGATCCAGATCCTGCGCATGACGCCCGGCAGCCATGACGGGCAGTATGTGGCGGAGTGGCAGATCGACGTCTCGACCGACACCAAGCTCGACACCCATGAGGATGCCTTCGGCAACGTCACCCATGTGCTGTCCTGCGGACCCGTTGGTGACATCAAGATCACCGCCGAGGGCCTGATCGAGACCCACGACACCGGCGGCGTGCTGCGCGGCGCCGACGAGCGCTTTCCGGCCGGCATGTTCTTGCGCGCCACCGCCCTCACCACCGTCAATCCGGCGATGACGGCGGTCGCGCGGCAGTTGCGCAGCGAGGCCGAGAGCGACACGCTCGGCTTCCTGCACACGCTGATGACGCAAATCAGCGATCACATGACCTTCGACGAGGATCCGACCAACAGCGGCACCTCGGCGGCCGAAGCGTTCACGCTCAAGCGCGGCGTCTGCCAGGACTACGCGCATATCTTCATCGCCTGCGCCCGCAGTGGCGGCGTGCCGGCGCGCTTCGTCTCCGGCCATTTCCTGCGCTCGGACGGCACGGTGCACCAGGACGCCGGCCATGCCTGGGCGGAAGCTTACGTCGACGGTCTCGGTTGGGTCGGCTTCGATCCCGCCAACTGCATCTGCACCACCGACGCCCATGTCCGCGTTGCGATCGGGCTCGACTATCTCGGCGCAGCCCCCGTGCGCGGCACCCGCTATGGTGGCGGTGCGGAGACGCTGACGGTCGCGGTCAAGGTCGAGCAGGCCGGCCGCGGCGGGCAATCGCAGTCGCAGTCACAGCGGCAGAGCTAGGCGCTGCGGTATCTCGTCACGAGGCATCCGCGGCGCAATCACGTCGCAGCGTTATAGCTGTAATCGACGACGGCCCGCGCTGAAACCGTCCCGTAGCGCCATCTCTTCAACCTCCGTTGTGATCCGTTTCCGCAACAGAGGTTGAGACAGATGCGGCTTCACGACAAGAACAAGAAGCATTCCGTGCCCCTGCGCGATCCCCACCAAGACATGCTTGCGGGGATCCGGGAGTTGGCTCCCGAGATCAAGGCCCGCGCCGCCGAGATCGAAGCCGCACGCCGCGTCCCGCCCGACCTCGTGGAACGGCTGCGGTCGATCGGGCTCTTCCGGATGTTCGTTCCGCGGAGCCATGGCGGGCTGGAGCTGGATTTTCCGGCCGGACTAGAGGTTATCAAGGCACTGACCCAGCTCGACGGCTCGATCGGCTGGATCTCGATTGTCGGCGGAGTCGGCAGCCTTTTCGCCGCCGCAGCACACCCTGAACTGTACCAGCAAATTTATAAGGACGGTCCGGACGTGGCGATCTGCGGCTCATCCCAACCGGGTGGAACGGCAGAGCGCGTGGCCGACGGCTATCGCGTCAAGGGCCGCTGGCCGTTCGCCAGCAGTTGCACCCACGCCGACTGGATCGGCGGGTTCTGCATCGTCACCGAAAATGGCAAGCCGGTCCCCGGCCCGCAAGGCAAGCCGCAGGTTCGCGTCGCTGTGCTGCCGGCGCGTGACTGGGAGATCGAGGACACCTGGCACGCGGCAGGGCTGAAAGGCACCGGCAGCCATCACATCACGCTACGGGAGACGCTGGTTCCCGAGACCCATGTCTTCGATGTCGAAGCTCCCCCTCGCATGTCGGGTCCGCTCTATCAGGCGTTGCGGCAATGGTTGCCATTGGTGCACGGCGCATTCTCGGTGGGTCTCGCCGAAGGCACTGTCGACGACTTGCTTGCGCTGGCCCATACCGGGAGGCAGCAATTGTATGCGGCCGTCCCGATGCGGGAGTCCGAGACCTTCCAGTACGAGCTCGGCCGGATTTCCGCCAACCTCCGGGCTGCGCAGGCCTTGCTCGAGATGCAGATCGCCAGCCACTGGCGCCGCGCGATGGCCGGCACGCTGAGAGACGAAGACCTCATGATCGAGGGCGCCCGATCCGCGGTCTGGCTCGCCACGACCTGCGTCGGCATCGCGGATGCCTGTTTTGCGCTGGCCGGAAGCAGCGCGGTCTACGACAGCTCGCCGCTGCAGCGGCGCCTGCGCGACGTTCACGTCGGGGCGCAGCACGCCCATGCGCAGCAGCGGCAATATGTCGACGTCGGCAAGCTGGCCTTGCACCGCTCGGCCGGGCATGCCGGCTGAGCGCTCGAGCCGTGCTACACTCGCGGGATCAGACCTGACCCCGCGAGGTACCCCATGGCGACCGTAAAGCTGCTTTCGGACGATGAACTCTCCGCCGAGGCGCGCGCCGTTTTCGACGATATCCGCAAGGTGCGGAAGTCGGACTTCGTCAACAATTTCTGGCGCGCGCTGGCGCATGATCCGAAGACGCTGCGGCGGACCTGGGAGAGCATCAAGGAGGTGATGGCACCCGGCGCGCTCGATCCCAAGATCAAGGAAATGCTCTATGTCGCAGTCTCGATCGCGCATGGCTGCAGCTATTGCATCCATTCGCACACCGCGGGCGCACGGGCCAAGGGCATGACCGAGGCCGAATATCGCGAGATGCTCGCCATCGTCGGCATGGCCGCGGAGACCAACCGGCTGGTCACGGCGCTCGGCGTCCCCGTCGACGAGGCGTTTCTCGTCGATGCCGCTGACTGAGCGGCGGAGATAGCTGTTTCGCCGGAGAATGACGACCTCCCCCGGGGAATCGGGGGTTTCATGCCTCCCCGAAATTGGCTAGTAATTCCGCGCAAACGCGTTCGGGGACGGGAAATGACCTATTGTTGCGGAATCCTGGTTCGGGACGGTCTGGTGATGATCGCCGACACCCGAACCAATGCCGGGCTCGACAATGTCTCGACCTTCCGCAAGCTCCACATCTTCTCCAAACCCGGCGACCGCATCATGGCGATCGCCAGCGCCGGTAACCTCGCCATCAGCCAGTCGGTGCTGTCGACGCTGACCGAAGGCCTGGAGGACCCCACCACGGGCGAGGTCGAGACGCTGATGAACGCGCCGACCATGTTCCAGGCCGCCCAGCGCATCGGCCGGGCGATCCGGGCGGTGCACGCGACCGAAGGACCCGCGCTGAGATCCGAAGACGTTTCCTTCGACGTCTCCTTCCTGTTCGGCGGCCAGATCAAAGGCGCGCGCATGCGCCTGTTCATGGTCTACACCGCCGGCAATTTCATCGAGTGCACCACGGACACGCCCTACCTGCAGATCGGCGAGCACAAATACGGCAAGCCGGTGCTCGACCGCGCCATGCATTACGACGTCGAGCTGTACGAGGCGCTGAAGACCGGCCTGATCTCGATGGACTCGACCATGCGCTCCAATCTCGGCGTCGGTCTGCCGATCGACGTGCTGGTGGTGCGCGCAGACGCCTGCGATGCCGATCTCAACCACCGCATCGAGGCGGGCGAGCCCTATTTCCACGACCTCCGTTCGCGCTGGTCGGCAGCGTTGCGCGCGGCGCATCAGAACATTCCGCGGCCGCCGTACAAGAACGAAAAAGAACCAAAAACCTGACAGCCAACTTGAAGAGAGAAAAGGCAGGAAACGATGAGTGAAGCAAACAAGATCGCAGTGGTGACGGGCGCGGGCACCGGTGTCGGGCGCGCGGCGTCGCTGGCGCTGATGAACACCGGCTTCACCGTGGTGCTGGTCGGGCGCCGGCTCGACATGCTCGAGGAGACCGCGAAGCTCGGCCCCGCGGGCAAGAGCCTGTGCGTCACCGCCGACATGACCAAGCCGGATTCGATCGCCGCGCTGTTCGACAAGGTGAAGGCGACCTATGGCCGGCTCGACGTGCTCTTCAACAATGCCGGCATGGGCGCGCCGGCGGTGAACTTCGAGGATCTGAGCCTCGAGCAGTGGCAGGCGGTGGTGAACACCAACCTCACCGGCCCGTTCCTGTGCACCCAGCACGCCTTCCGCATCATGAAGGATCAGAGCCCGCGCGGCGGTCGCATCATCAACAACGGCTCGATCTCGGCGCACGCGCCGCGTCCGTTCTCGGCGGCCTATACCTCGACCAAGCATGCCATCACGGGCCTCACCAAGGCCTCCAACCTCGACGGCCGCATGTACGACATCGCGGTCGGCCAGGTCGACATCGGCAATGCCGCGACGCCCATGACCGATCGCATGGTCAACGGCCCCGGCGTGCTGCAGCCCGACGGCACGACCAAGCATGAGCCGCGCATGGACGCCAAGGCGGTCGGCGATGCCGTCGCCTACATGGCCGGCCTGCCGCTCGATGCCAACGTGCTGACGATGACGGTGATGGCCACCAAGATGCCGTTCGTCGGACGGGGCTAAACTAAAAAAGTGAAAAACAACCCCATGCACAGTAGGCGGCGTGGGGTTGCGACTTGCCTTTGGCAAACGCGGTGACGTCGGCTAAATCCCCGCGCTGCCTCCACAATCGTCATTGCGAGCGCAGCGAAGCAATCCAGGGTGTTTCCGCGGAGAGATTCTGGATTGCTTCGTCGCTTTGCTCCCCGCAACGACGGATGATAGAGCGGAGCCCTACTCCAAACTCTCCACCTGCCGTAGGCTCGGAAACAGCTTCATCCACAGCAGCGCGACCGCGACGGTGCAGACGCCGCCGAGCACGGCCGCAGGCATCGCGCCGAGCAGCGCGGCTGCGACGCCGCTCTCGAACTGGCCGAGCTGGTTGGAGGCGTTGATGAAGAGGAAGTTGACCGCGCCGACCCGGCCGCGCATCTCGTCGGGGGTTGAGAGCTGCACCAGCGAGAAGCGGATCACGACGCTGATCGTGTCGGCCGCGCCGAGAACCGCGAGCGACAACACCGACAGCCACATCCACGACGACAGCGCGAACACGACCGTGGCGACGCCGAACACGATCACAGCCTGGAACATGCGCAGGCCCACATGCCGCGAGATGGCGTGACGCGCCAGCACCATGGTCATCAGCAGCGCACCGACCGCGGGCGCGGCGCGCAAGATCCCGAGCCCCATCGGGCCGGTCTGGAGGATGTCGCGGGCATAGATCGGCAACAGCGCGGTGACGCCGCCGAACAGCACGGCAAACAGATCGAGCGAGATGGTGCCGAGGATCGCCGGGTTGCTGCGGATGAAGCGGACGCCGGCGAAGATGTTGTCGGCGTCGGTCCCCTCCTTGGAGACCGCCTGCGGACGCGGCCGGATGAAGCCGGTCAAAATCATCCCGAGAATCCAGAACAGCAGCATCACGGCATAGGCAAGATGCGGCGCGACCGCGTAGGCAAAGCCGCCGAGCGCCGGCCCGGTGATGGTTGCGACCTGCCCTGCGCCGCTCGCGACTGCGGTTGCGCGCTGGAGCGATCCCTGCGGCGCGATCAGCGGCAGCAGCGCCGCGGTGGTCGGGCTCTCGAAGGCGCCGGCAATGCCGAGCACGAAGGTCGCGATGAAGATCTGCACCTCGCTGACCAGGCCGAGATAGGTGATGATCACGAGATAGAGCGCGGTCGCGGCTTCCACGAGCTGGCAGAGCTGGACCACGCGCTTGCGCTCAAAACGGTCGGCGGCGTGGCCGGCGACGAACACCAGAAGCGCGGTGGGCAGGAACTGCACGAGGCCGACCATGCCGAGGTCGAAGGCCGAGCCGGTGAGATCATAGATCTGCCAGCCGATCGCGACCGCCGCGATCTGGCTGGAAAAGCGCGACAGGCTGCGCGAGAGCAGGAAGAACAGGAAGGCGCGGTGGGCGAGGAGCGCGCGGGCACTGACCGGCGGACTGGCTGATATTGGCTGCTCTGGCATCGCCTCTTGGGTCACCCTGGACCGTCCGCCCCCTGATGTCGACGTGCCCCCGCGTGACTGAGGCGCCCCTGCTTGTCAACAGCGAGAGGCTCAGGTCACCTCCCGGCATTGCGTTTGCAACGCGGGCGCGGCCATAATCATTGAGGGTTTGGGGACACCATGCTGCGCTTGCAATCGGCACTCGGCATTTTCGCATTGCTGTTGATCGCTTTCGCGTTGGCAGAGAATCGCCGCGCCGTATCGCTGCGGCAGGCTGCGATTGGCCTCATCGCGACATTCGTCACCGCGGCTGTCCTCCTGAAAGTGCCCGTCGTCGCTCGGGCTTTTGGGGCGATCAACGACGCGGTCGGCGCGATCTCCGCGGCCTCCCGCGCCGGCTCCTCCTTCGTGTTCGGCTATGTCGGGGGCGGTCCCCTGCCCTTCGATCTGAAGGTGCCGGGCGCCGATTTCATCCTGGCGTTCCAGGCGCTGCCGATCGTGCTTGTCATGAGCGTGCTGACGACGCTCTTGTTCTACTGGCGCGTGCTGCCGCCGGTCGTGCGCGGCATGGCTTGGCTGCTGGAGCGGACGCTGGGCGTCGGCGGCGCGGTCGGGCTCTCGACCGCGGCCAACATCTTCCTCGGCATGGTCGAGGCACCGCTGTTCGTGCGGCCGTATCTGGCGCAGATGACGCGCAGCGAATTGTTCCTGGTGATGACCGGCGGCATGGCTGGCATCGCCGGCACGGTGCTGGTGCTCTATGCGACGCTGCTGGCGCCGCTCATTCCCGATGCCGCCGCCCATTTCGTCATCGCCTCGGTGCTGGGCGCGCCGGCCGCGATCCTCGTCAGCCTGATCATGGTGCCGGAGACTTCAGACAAGCGCACCGGCGGCGCGCTGGAGGATCCCGAGATGGACGTCTCCGGCCCGATGGATGCAATCGTGAAGGGGACGAGCTCGGGGATCGAACTGCTGATCAACATCGTCGCCATGCTGCTGGTGCTGGTGGCGCTGGTCTATCTCGTCAATGCCGTCCTCGGCCTGCTGCCTGATATCGGCGGCGCCGCGATCTCGCTGCAACGGCTGCTGGGCCTAGTGATGGCGCCGGTGTGCTGGCTGATGGGATTGCCCTGGGAGCAGGCGGTGACCGCCGGCAGCCTGATGGGCACCAAGACCGTGCTCAACGAGCTGATCGCCTACGTCGACTTCTCAAAACTGCCGCCCGATACGCTCGATCCCCGCTCGCGCCTGATCATGCTCTACGCAATGTGCGGCTTCGCCAACTTCGCCAGCCTCGGCATCATGATCGGCGGCTTAGGGGTGATGGCGCCGGAGCGGCGCGAGGAGATCAACGCGCTCGGGCTGAAATCGATCGTGTCGGGGACGTTGACGACGTGTTTGATGGGGGCGGTGGTGGGGGTGTTGAGCTGAGTGGCCGTAGCCCGGATGGAGCGCAGCGAAGCAATCCAGAATCTTTCCGCAGTGACAGTCTGGATTGCTTCGCTGCGCTCGCAATGACGAGGAGAGAGGCTACGCCTTCAACTCCACCGTCCTGAACTCCGCCGGCAGGATCACCTCCAGCAGCTCCACGTCATCCGAATAGTCCAAAATCATGTGCTTGATCTTCGGCGGCTGGGTCCAGGCGCTGCCTTCCTTCATCAAGGTCTCGCCCTGGCCGTCCATGTAGGTCTTCACCCAGCCCTTGAGCACGTAGACCATCTGGAATTCGACGTCGTGGAAGTGCAGCTTCGACACCTCGTTCGGATCGCAGGGGCCTTGCAGGCGGATCACGTGGGCTTGCGCGAGGCCGTGGCTGGCTTCGGCGATGCCGAGGTCGCGATACTTAGCGTAGGCGCGCAGGCCGTCGGCCTTGAAGTCTTCCTCGCGGTGATGGCTGATGGCGATGCGCTGCTTGGGACGGGCGGGCTTTTTCGGAGCGGCCTTCGCCGGTGTCGTGCGCGCCTTTGCCTTCACCGCCTTGCGCGCCGAGGATCGTGCCACGGCCTTGGCTCCGCTCCGCTTCTTCACCGTGGCCTGGGCTGCACTGCGCGATTTTGTTTTCTTGGCCATGGGCCGCCTCCCTGTTGTTATAGGCGGAGGCTAGCACAGAACGAGATATCGTAGGGTGGGCAAAGCGAAAGCGTGCCCACCATTGCCAGATGCAATCGTGGAGAGATGGTAGGCACGGCGCGAGCGCGCCTTTGCCCACTCTACGATGCCGGCGCGCTGTTCAATGCAGCCGGAACACGCCATCCACGGCGCGCAGTTCGGCCGGCTTGATCAGCTTGGAATGCGCGACGGTCACCGAATGGAGCGGACCGTCGAGCTTTTCCTGCCAGAACGCCAGGAAATCCTTCAGCGCCGGAAATTTCGGAAACATGTCGTAGTTCTGCCAGACGTAGGTCTGGAGAAGCGAGGGATGATCGGGCATCCGATAGAGAATTTGGGCCGTCGTCAGCCCGTAACCCAAAAGCTGTTTCCGGAAATCTTCGGAAACGCCCCCACTCCGCAAGCCCATGCCAACCTCCTTTGCAGGAGCGCATTCAAGGGGCGGCTTGGTCGGTGTGCGCCTTACGAGCCACCCGGTACTGATGCGCTCACATGAGAGAAATGTGACGCAAACTGACAATCCATCTCAAGCCTAAAAGTTTAACAAGCTGTTGAAATTCAATGCTTTAGCAGCAGAGGCGGCTCCGTGCTAATACGGTCACCGGGCGGGTTAACGATGGTAAAGAGATTCTGGCACCCGGGCCTTCAGAGTGCCGATTTTTCTGATAGAAGCCCTTGCCCCCGCAAAATTCCTGTCCTATTTCAGCCTCGCCTGTGCTAGCACTCGCTGGCACAGACTGCTAATGTCAAAAAATTCCCATACCGTGCAACTACTTAGGAGGACTGCATGAAATTCCGTCCGCTTCACGACCGCGTCGTGGTCAAGCGTATCGACGCAGAAGAGAAGACCGCCGGCGGCATCATCATTCCCGACACTGCCAAGGAAAAGCCCTCGCAGGGCGAAGTCGTCGCCGTCGGCCCCGGTGGCCGCGACGAAGCTGGCAAGCTGATCCCGATCGACCTGAAGGTCGGCGACCGCGTGCTGTTCGGCAAGTGGTCCGGCACTGAAGTCAAGATCGACAACGTCGACCTGCTGATCATGAAGGAAAGCGACATCATGGGCGTCCTCGACGTCCCCGCTTCCAAGAAGAAGGCGGCCTAAGAGCCCCCTCTCCCCACCAGCTAAACACCTAAGGAAAAATCCAGATGTCAGCTAAAGAAGTCAAATTCGGCGTCGATGCACGCGACAAGATGCTGCGTGGCGTCGACATCCTCGCCAACGCCGTCAAGGTGACGCTCGGCCCCAAGGGCCGCAACGTCGTCCTCGACAAGTCGTTCGGCGCTCCCCGCATCACCAAGGACGGCGTCACCGTCGCCAAGGAGATCGAGCTCGACGACAAGTTCGAGAACATGGGCGCGCAGATGGTGCGCGAAGTCGCCTCCAAGTCGGCTGACGCGGCCGGCGACGGCACCACCACCGCAACCGTGCTCGCGGCTGCGATCGTTCGTGAAGGCGCAAAGTCGGTTGCCGCCGGCATGAACCCGATGGACCTGAAGCGTGGTATCGACCTGGCCGTGGAAGCCGTGGTCGCCGACCTCGTCAAGAACTCCAAGAAGGTCACCTCGAACGACGAGATCGCCCAGGTCGGCACCATCTCGGCGAACGGCGATGCCGAAATCGGCAAGTTCCTCTCCGACGCCATGAAGAAGGTCGGCAACGAGGGTGTCATCACCGTCGAGGAAGCCAAGTCGCTCGAGACCGAGCTCGACGTCGTCGAGGGCATGCAGTTCGACCGCGGCTACATCTCGCCCTACTTCGTCACCAACGCCGACAAGATGCGCGTTGAGATGGACGACGCCTACATCCTCATCAACGAGAAGAAGCTCTCCTCGCTGAACGAGCTGCTGCCGCTGCTCGAGGCCGTGGTGCAGACCGGCAAGCCGCTGGTCATCGTCGCCGAGGACGTCGAAGGCGAAGCGCTTGCGACCCTCGTCGTGAACCGTCTGCGCGGTGGTCTGAAGGTCGCGGCCGTCAAGGCTCCGGGCTTCGGCGATCGCCGCAAGGCCATGCTGCAGGACATCGCGATCCTGACCGGCGGCCAGGCGATCTCGGAAGATCTCGGCATCAAGCTCGAGAACGTCACGCTCAACATGCTCGGTCGCGCCAAGAAGGTGATGATCGACAAGGAGA
>NZ_SPVJ01000062.1:0-37446 GCF_004634465.1 Bradyrhizobium sp. MOS001 | reverse complement strand
GCTTGGTCGGCTTCGGCTTCGTGGCCCACGGGGCGCCCAGGACGAGTTTGTTCTGGCTGCCATCGCTCAAAATCTGAGGCGCCTCGCGTCGTTCGTTGCACGACCACCACCCGCTCATGCTTTGTGTATTGCGTAGCGTAGGAGTTGCGTTGAGAGCGTGAGGGGCGGCGGATCAAAGCCGGTCGGCCTTACCGAATGGCCGAAAGACATCCGTCGGCTACAGCCGACTTTTGCAACAAAATCGGCCCACAGCGGACCTGCCGCTGCCACCCGTCAGGCGTCAGCCTGTGCCCCCTTGGTTGACCTTGCTCAGTGTGTTTCCCGCACCGGCAACTGCCCCCTTGAGCAAAACCAGCTGTGGCTCTTCCACCGGTTGTTGAAAATCGCGGGAGCAACCAGTTTACGGATTGTTAGTAGATTCTATCGTAAATGGTTCAAGAAGATAACAACAACCATACCGGGTTCAATTACCCGACCAAATCCATGAATGCATCTGCTTTCCTGATCGCGACGGCCTTTGGCGCAGCATTCCTTGCTGTGGAGTACAAGTGGTACTACCAGCCCGACATGTTCAATCCGGATGTCGTGCTCAGCATCTTCTCTAACGAGCACATGAAAGCTCGCGCAGCAGTTCGGCACGTGCTGATCGATCCGGACTCGGCCAAATTCAGCTCATTGCGTTCAGTCGAGGCCGACGCGGCGCGATATGTCTGCGGCGCCGTCAACGCCAGAGACAAATCCGGCCAATCCATCGATGCCGCTTTCGTCTACACTGTGGCCGTTGACTTTGCCCGCATCGACGACGACGGCCGGATCACGCAGCTGCGCTCGGGATCTCGGCCTTGCCCCACTGAAAATGACAAAGTCGCGCAGCAGAAGCCTGCTCTTTCGCCTGGCATGCTGTCCGTTGCGCAAACCGTTCAGAAGGTTGCTCCGCAGGCCGGCACCTCAACTGTGTCAGGTCTGACGACGCGTGCACCTGCGGCAGGCGCAACGGCGTCCGGCGGGACCATGGAGCAGCAGCTCCGCGAGCTGGGCGCACGGACTGTCCCGCCTCAATCGGCCAATGGAGCCCAGGCAAACTTGCCGGGAGAGCGTGGGACCGGCAAGGAGAGTGAGTGGCGAGCCGATCAGCCTCCCGTCGCATGGCCCAAATTCCCTCCGGATCACCCTTTGGCGAGGTCAACCCGGAAACGGAGCCCCTCCGAAGCACTCGCCTTGGCGACCGGCGTCGAGGAACGCTGGAACCAAGCCAAGTTGTCCGGAAACGTCGCGATGCGTCCCTCGTCGGAAGAAATCAAAGAGGCGTGTCGCGCCTTGCTTGGGATCGATCCCACAGACAGCGAATATCGAAAAGCCTGGGCAACTTTCGTGCACCTGCAAGACATCGACCGCGATGTTGCGATGAAGTGAAGTGGGAGTGGTAGAAGAACTGCCTCCCCGCCTCTGGCCCAAGGACGACATCCGTCCAGACCACTTCGATGTCACTTTTGGCGCAAGCCGGCGCGGCTACTATGAGTGCACGTCCTAGGCCCGCCGCATCAGCTTGAGCGAGGCTGCAAGGCGCAGGCTGCGCTTGCCGGCGAGCGCGATGCCTTCGAGCTCACCGCTATCCGCAGTGCAGGTTCCGGAGAAGCCGATCCCGACCTCATAGCCGCCAAACACGGGGTTTTCGCCCTTCGCCGGCGTGTGCTCCTGGTTCAGCATCTCGCCCTTCCAGCGGCCGTCCGCCGAGGAATAGGAGCCGAGATAGTAGAAGAACGCATCGCCGCCGAGGATGCGGCCGTCGATCAGGAGCATCACGCCCGATAATCCGGCATCGACACCGTCAAGCGCGCGCAGGCTCATCCCATAGAGTCCGTTGGCGATGCCGCCCGGACCGACCGCACCACTCGGAGGCAACCCCTCGTCGTCGAGCCGAGTGAGATTGGCCCAGAATTTTGCGCCCGGCATGGTGTCCGCGCCACCCTCGAGACGGATCTGGTTACCGTGCAGCCGCCCGCGCGCACCGATCGAGGCGATATCGGCTCCCATCAGCGGCTTGTGATTGGGATCCTCGTTGTGCCGTTCGGTGATCACCTCGGCGACGATCTCGCCGTCGCGCTCGTCATAGGTTCCAAGGTGCGCGAAGGCCGAATTGCCGCCCAGCATCTTACCGTCATGCAGGCACATGATGCTGCGGCCGAACGCATCGTTGACGCCGTATTCAACCTTGTAGAGTCCATCCAGCAACGTCTTGAGCCCGCAAAATCAGAAAAGAATCGCGGGCTACCTAGGCCGTGATCCCATAAATCAGCCGATCGGTCGGCTTGCCAGAGTCCGCTATACCCCCGATAGCTACCAAATTCCGCAGCACAGCGAAATGATGCGAAGGGCCAAAACCAGAAATCGTCAACTTACCAGGAATACCGCACCACGCCCTTGCCGGCGTAGCTGGTGGTGACGTCGGAGAACTCGCCTTCGAAGGTGGCGGCGGCGGACCAGCCGTTCAGCCATTTCTTCTCGACGGAGGCGGTGACGAGCGCGGAGTCGCTGGCTTGCGCGGCGCCGCCAACGACAAAGGATGCGCCCGGCAATGTCTGGAACGTCGCACCGATATTGCGGCCGGGGTTGAAATCATGCGCCCATGCCAGGCGCCCTCGCAGCGTGAAGATTCCGTCCGCCATCGCATATGATTTGTCGCTGCGAAGGCCGAGTTCGCTGCGCGTATCGGTGACACTCTTCGAAGCGTAGGCGAGCGCGAACGTGTTGACGCCGGTTACCGCCTGCTCGGCATAGGCCGGCAGATCGAAGGTGGTGAACTGTCCTGCTACGTAGGGCGTGATGCCGATGCCGCCCATCCACGGGCTGACAAAGCGATAGCCGCCTTCGACGCGACCCGAGAAGGCATTGGCGTTGAACTGCGCGCGCAACTGATCGATGCCGGCCACCGTCACGGTGCGGTTGGTGGTGATGTCCTGCCAGCCATAGGCCAGCGCGCCGGAGAGATACGCCGCACCGGCATTGTGCCGGATGAAGGCGCCGGCCTGGAACATATCGGATCGGCCAGAGCCGCCATTGACGGTGCTGAAGGTCGTACCTCCGCCCGCGAGCGCAAAGCCTGCCAGCGTATTCGGCGAGATACGGTAATCGGCGCCGACCGCGGTGCCTGCGATGCGGCTGGTCGTGTTGTTGGAGCCGAGCGTCGTGTTGCCGTCGGTGGTCTGCGCGCCGCCATAGCCTGCCGCCCACACGCTCCAGCGCTGCGCGAACGGATCGGCCATGACGACCGCCTTAGTGAACATCGCATGGGCGTCCCGCGCCGCACCGGAGCGTGGCATGTCCGGTGAGGCGTAGGCCGATGCGCCCGCCGATGATCCCGCTGAAACGCCATCGCCGCGACCGTCGATGAAGGGATCGGTCAGCAATCCCATGAACTGGTTCATCGCGTTGAAGGTCGTCTGCTGCGAGCCGGTCGCGGTCTCGCCCGAGATCTGGGTCAGTCCCGCCGGCGTCAGCCCGCCGAACGCCAGCGGAATACCGCCGTTGGAGTTGAAGAAATTGACGATCGGGTCGGCGATGTTCCGTTGGTTGTTGTTGAGACCCGTCCCGGGCGGCGGCACGAAACTGAGAACGAGATTGAGATACGCATTGTTGGCGTCATAGCTCAGGCTCGACGCGAATCCACCCGGCAAGTTGGTGTTGACGATCGAGCCGAACGTGCTGGTGCCGATACCGCCGGTGGCGTTGAGGATGGTGTATTGCTTTGCGACATAGGCCCCTGCTGCGAAAGATGCTTTGACGGTGGCGCCGCCGAACGTCGCCACGCCGGTGACGTTGGTGCGGTCGGCCGCCGAAGGCGACACCTCGACCATGTAGCTCGATGCGGCCGTCAACACGAGATTGCCCTGCACGGTCAACGTACCGATCGAATTGCCGGGCGCCAGCGTGCCGCCATTGATGGTCGTGTTGCCGACCGTGCCGTTGCCGCCGAGCGTGCCGCCGGCATTCACCGTCACCGCGCTGGCCGTGCTCGTGCCGTTGACCGAGAGCAGGCCGCCGTTGACCGTGGTCGCGCCTGTAAAGGTGTTGGTGCCCGTCACATTGGTCGCGCCACTATTCGCCGTCAGCGTCATGCCGCCGCCGAGGCTGTTCAGCGTGCCGCCGCTTGAGGTCACTGCGCCGGTCAACGCGCCGTTGGCCAACGTGCCGCCCGATAGCGAAACGATATTGATCGTTTGTCCCAGCAAACCGAGATCGAGCGTGCCACCGGTGTTGATTGTCGTCGCACTCGTAGCGCTGAATGTGTTCGCCGCAGCGCCCCTTAGCGTGCCGGCATTGATCGTCGTAGCTCCAGTATAAGTGTTGGCGCCAGAAAAGCTGAGCGTGCCGATGCCGCTCTTGGTAATGGCGCTCGATCCACCGGTGCCGCCGAGGCCGTCCGAGGCCGCGGAGCCGCCGGAACCGTTCTGATCGGCGATGGCGTCCGACACCGTGTAGCTGCCGCTGCCACCGAAGGTCAGCGTCGAGCCCTGCACAAAGAAGCCCGTGCCTAAGGCCGAGCCCGCACCGCCGCCGTTGGAGCCGGTGCCGCCGGCTACGCTGCCGCCCGAGGTCGAGCCGTTGCCGTTGATGGTGAGCGAGCCGCCCTTGACCACGAACACCGCCCCGCCCATGCCGCCGCCGCCGCCGTTCCCGCCACTGGCGCCGTCGCCGCCGCCAAAGCCACCCGCACCGCCGGCCCCGCCGCCTCCGCCCCCACCGCCAAACCCACCCGCGCCGCCGCCGCCGCCACCGCCGCCGCCAAAGCCGCCCGCACCGCCGCCACCGCCGCCGCCGCCACCGAAGCCGCCGGCGCCGCCAGGGCCGCTGAAACCACCGCCGCCGCCGCCGAAACCACCGCCGCCGCCGCCGTTCAAGCCGGTGCCGCCGCCGCCGCCGAAACCACCCGCCCCGCCGGTCGAGCCGGAACTGCTCGCGCCGCCGAAGCCGCCACCCCCGCCCGCATTTCCGATACCGCCGCCGCCGCCGCCATTCGCACCACCGGTGGTGCCACCACCAAATCCGGCGCCGCCGGCGCCGTTGAGGCCAGCAATCGACAGGAGGCCCGCGGTGCCGTTCGCGCCGCTTCCACCGGCGCCGCTATAGCCGCCGCCGCCGGCGCCAGCGGAACCGCCGAAAATGCCGCCGCCGGCGCCGGAGGAGCCGCTGCCGAAAATGCCGCCGGCGCCGCTGCCGCCGCTGCTGCCGCCGAGGCCGCCGCCGCCGCGAAACGTGTTGATTGTTGCGTTGCCGCCCTTCGCGTTGTTGTTGGCGAAGCTGACGTTGCTCAGCGTCACGTCGGCCGACTGGTTGACGAACAGTGCGCCGCCCGCCCCCATGCCGCCGCCGGCGCCGTTGCCGCCGCCCTGGGCGAGGCCCGCGGACAGGATGACGTTGCTGATCGCCACCTGAGGGCGGTCCGCGATGATCGAGCCCGCCACCCCCGCGCTGGTCTGCGTCGCGGTGTCGACGCCGACCATGAAGATGCGCTGCGAATTGTTGCCGCTGATGGTGAAGCCGTTGCCGTTGATGCTCACCGAGTTGAAGATCGGCGACAGCGGCCCTGACAGCGTGACATTGGTCTGCAGGTTGATGATGAAGCCGCCGGGGGGCGTGGAGGCATTGATCTGCGCGAGCGCGGCGCTGAGCGTGCCGGCGCCGCCAGTCGTGCCCGCCGAGGTGGTGCCGGTGTCGTTGGCGACCGTGACGTTGATCACCGTCTGGGCCTGCGCTCCAGTCGCGAGCGCGCCGAGCAAGACGCCGGCGAACAGCGCCGCACGCGTCATCGCCGGGCGCATGGTCGCCGCAACGCGGCTAATCGATCGCTTGCGCGCAACAACGGCCGCACCGGTTTCCAGCGCGCCTTCAGACGCTACAAAATGAGACAACCCAAATCTCCCCGCAGCCCAAATAGCGACCATTGAAATTCCATTGCGCCGTTGCGGCGCCGGTCGCGCATGGACCCGTTAAGCGGGGCTCTGCGGTATCAGGTTTAGCGGGGGAACATCGCGGAGTCCGACTAATATCGGTCATCCGACAAAGCGCGCCGCCCTATTTGGCCGACTGCGTGATTAATATCACAGGAGGAACGCGGATATCGACATCACCAGTTGGCTTTGGAGAGGCGTCGTTCGGGAAGTCGCCACCTCACCACGCATACCGCACGACGCCCTTGCCGGCGTAGCTCCTGGTGAGCTGAGAGAACTCGCCTTCGAAAGTGCCGGCGGCGGACCAGCCGTTCAGCCATTTCTTTTCGGCAGAAGCGGTGACGAGCGCGGAGTCGCTGGCTTGCGCGGCGCCGCCAACGACAAAGGATGCGCCCGGCAGCGTCTGGAACGTCGAGCCGATATTGCGGTCGGGATTGAAATCATGCGCCCATGCCAGGCGCCCTCGCAGCGTGAAGATTCCGTCCGCCATCGCATATGATTTGTCGCTGCGAAGGCCGAGCTCGCTGCGCGTATCAGTGACACTCTTCGAGGCGTAGGCGAGCGCAAAGGTATTGACGCCGGTTACCGCCTGCTCGGCATAGGCAGGCAGGTCGAAGCTGGTGAATTGTCCTGCGGCATAAGGCGTGATGCCCACCCCGCCCATCCATGGGCTGACAAAACGATAGCCGCCTTCGACGCGACCGGACCACGCATTGGCGTTGAACTGCGCCCGCAACTGGTCGATGCCGGCCACCGTCACGGTGCGGTTGGTGGTGATGTCCTGCCAGCCATAGGCCAGCGCGCCGGAGAGATACGCCGCACCCGCATTGTGCCGGATGAAGGCGCCGGCCTGGAACAGATCAGATCGGCCAGAACCGCCATTGACGACGCTGAAGTTCGTGCCACCGCCCGCCAGTGCAAAGCCTGCCAGCGTATTCGGCGAGATACGGTAATCGGCGCCGACCGCGGTGCCTGCGATGCGGCTGGTCGTGTTGTTGGTGCCGAGTGTCGTGTTGCCGTCCGTGGTCTGCGCGCCGCCATAGCCCGCCGCCCACACGCTCCAGCGCTGCGCGAACGGATCGGCCATGACGGCCGCCTTGGTGAACATCGCATAGGCGTCGCGCGCCGCACCGAAGCGCGGTCTGTCCGGCGAGGCGTAGGCCGACGCGCCCGCGGATGATCCCGCTGAAACGCCATCGCCGCGACCGTCGATGAAGGGATCGGTCAGCACCCCCATGAACTGGTTCATTGCGTTGAAGGTCGTCTGCTGCGAGCCGGTCGCGGTCTCGCCGGAGGTTTGCGACAGCGCGGCTGAAAGATTGCTGCCGGTGAGACCAAACAGCGCGACAAAGCCCGGCGGCAGCGCGCCGCCATTGTTGAAGAAGTTGTTGAGCGTGGATGTGACGGTCTGCCCATTGCCCGGCAGCGAGGTGCCGGCGCCGAGCGAGGCCGTGAGGTTCAGCAACACATCGGACAGCGTGTAGCTCAGGCCGACAGTGAAACCGGGCAGGCTGCTGCTCACGCCGCTGAAGGTGGTGCCGCCGAGGCCGCCGGCCGCCGACAGGATGGTGTAGCTCTTGCGGACATAGGTTCCGGGCAGGAAGCTCGTCTGCACGGTGCCGCCGGTCAGGCTCGCGATGCCCGTGACATTGGCGCGGTCGGCGGCCGATGGCGAGACCTCGACGCGGTAGATGCTGCCGGCGCCGAACGCCAGATCGCCGCCGACCGTCAGCGTGCCGATCGAATTGCCGGGCGCGAGCACGCCGCCGGCGTTGACGGTGGTATTGCCGACGGTGCCGTTGCCGCCGAGCGTGCCACCGGCATTGACCGTCACCGCCGAATTGGCGATGGAGCCGTTGACCGCCAGCGTGCCGCCATTGACCGTGGTCGGCCCGCTATAGGTGTTGGTCGCGGTCAGGATGGTGGTGCCGTTCTCCACCGTCACCGACCCCGCGCCAGAAATGACCGGGGCGAATGTGTAGTTCGAGGCGGTGTGGTTGAAGACGATGCTGCCGGTGCCTGCCCCGAACACGACCGAGGGCGTGGTCAGCGTGCCCGGCGCGGCCGCGGCCTGACCGGAGGCGGCGCCGATATTGAGCGTGCCGGTCGAGCCGAGGTTAAGGGCGATTTGCATGCCCGAAGCCGCCGAGACGGCGCCGCCATTGGCGATCGTCAGCGTGCCGGTGCCGGAATAGCCAACAAAGAGCGAGCCGGAATTGGTCCAGGACGAGCCGGCGCCATCAACCGTCACGGTGCCGGTGCCGGCAAAGAGCCCGAGATAGACGATGTTGGCGTTGCTCACCTTGCCGCCGTTCCGGATCGTCAGCTTGCCGATACCGGAACCGCCGACCCAGAGGTCGCCGGAATTGGTCCAGGACGAGCCGGCGCCATCAACCGTCACGGTGCCGGTCGAATAGTAGCCGAGGAAGCCGTAGTTGTTGCTCACCGTGCCGCCGTTCTGGATCGTCAGCGTGCCGGCGCCGGAATAGCCAACAAAGAGCGAGCCGGAATTGGTCCAGGCCGAGCCGACGCCATCAACCGTCGCTGCGCCGGTCGAGCCGGCATTGAAGCCGAGAACGCCGGTGACGTTGCTCACCTTGCCGCCGTTCCGGATCGCCAGCGTGCCGGTGCCGGACCCGCCGACCACGAGGCCGGAATTGGTCCAGGAGGAGCCGGCACCGTCAACCGTCACGGTTCCGGTCGAGCCGACATTGTTGCCGAGATAGCCGGTGTTGCTGCTCACCGTGCCGCCGTTCCGGATCGTCAGCGTGCCGGTGCCGGAATTGCCGACAGAAAGATCGCCGGAATTGGTCCAGGACGAGCCGACGCCATCGACCGTCACGGTGCCGGTCGAGCCGGTATTGATGCCGAGACCGCCGGTGACGTTGCTCACCTTGCCGCCGTTCCGGATCGTCAGCGTGCCGGCGCCGACATAGCCGACCTCGAGGTCGCTGGAATTGGTCCAGGACGAGCCGGCGCCATCCACCGTTACGGTACCGGTCGAACCGAAATTTTGGCCGAGAACGCCGGAGGCGCTGCTCACCGTGCCGCCGTTCCGGATCGTCAGCGTGCCGGTGCCGGAATTGCCGACAGCGAGGTTGGTGGAATTGGTCCAGGCCGAGCCAGCGCCATCGACCGTCACGGTACCGGTCGAGCCGACATTGGACCCGATCAAGCCGATGTTGGTGTTGCTTACCGTGCCGCCGTTCTGGATCGTCAGCGTGCCGGTGCCGTAATAGCCGACAGCGAACAAGTTGGAAGCGGTCCAGGCCGAGCCGGCGCCATCAATCGTCGCGGTGCCGGTCGAGCCGGCATTGAAGCCGACATAGCCGTTGAAGTCGCTCAAGTTGCCGCCGCTCTGGATTGTCAGCGTGCCGGTGCCGGAAATGCCGACAAAGACAGTGTTCGCTTGCGCGCCGGCCGCTCCGACCACTGTGGCATTGGGCGCGACCGTGTCGATATTCACGTCGACCGCGCTGGTTGCAACGCCGGCCGACCAGTTGCCGGCGGTGAACCAGTCGGTTGAGGTGGCGCCGGTCCAGTCGGTGGCGCGCGATGGCGTCGATGTCGCCAGGACCAGTCCGAGCGCCACCGTGGAGCTGGTGCCCAGCAGGCGACGGGACAACGCGGCCAAGGTCAGCGCCGCAAAGCGGCTAATCGATCGCTTGCGCCCAACAACGGCCGCGCCGGTTTCCAGCGCGCCTTCAGACGCTACAAAATAAGACAACCCAAATCTCCCCGCAGCCCAGATAGCGACGTTTGAAATTCCGTTGCGCCTTTGCGGCGCCCGTCGCGCATGGACCCGTTAAGCGGGGCTCTGCGGTATCAGGTTTAGCGGGGGAACATCGCGGAGTCCGACCAATATCGGTCATCCGACAAAGCGCGCGCCATATTTGGCCGATTGCGTCATTAATATCACAGGAGGAACGCGGACAGGATATGAACGTCACCAGTTGCCTAAGAGGCGAGGTCCGTTGCGGGTCATTCACGACCGGTTCGAACCAGTTAGCGGCGCCTCGCAGGGCCAATGCGGCTTGATGGTATCACCGCGGACATGATTCAAGCTCCGAAACTGGAGCCTCGAATCATGCACTACGAACTCAGACGCACCGAGGTCATCCGGCTTTTCAGCGCAGGGCCGGGAGCGGAGCCCACTCGCCGCATGATGCCATCATGCCCCTGTTTTGCCCGACGGGTCAATTGATTTTCGTAAAATACGAAATCAGTGATTTCGACGACTTGGCTACTGTGCATGGGGTTGTTTTTGACTTTTTTGTTTCGTGCGATCCCGGGCGGCCCTCCTCATGTTGTGGTTCAACGGCCCGTGCCGGAGCTGGTTCATCCTTGAGGCCCCTTCGAACCCGCCGGAGTGAGCGCACGACAAAGCGGCATGAACCAGACAGAGCCTTCAGCCGAAGCGCAGATCGCAGCGATCATTGCCGGCGCTGCAAAGCAGCCGCTGCTCGATGCGGCCTTCGAGCTGTGGTGCCGGCGCTACCGGCTCGACTCACTCGACGGACGCCCGACCGACGAAGAGGTCCGCGTCAATCGCACGCCTACGCCGGAGCAGTTCCGCGCGAAATACCGCTACGACCGCGACCACGCCCATGAAGGGCCGATGTTCGGTTATGTGAAACGTGCCCATCCGCGCGCCGATGACGCAGCAATCCGGCAGGCCATCATCACCGCCGTGAAGTTCGAAGATGCCACCTTCGAGCACTTCAACTGGAATGGCGATTTCTGGGAGTGCGTCGTGCGCGCCGTCGCGCGCGCGGCCGCTCAATATCCGGACTTTCTCGAGACGACTTATCGCGACGCCCGCAACAACGTCGCCTACTACTACAAGTGAGCTAGAAGCACAGCGTGGTGACGAGCTTGCCCTGCTTGTCCTTGATCGCATAGGGGCAGCGCAGCCGCTCCAGCGCCTTCTTGGCGTCCTCGTCGCCGAGCGCGGCAGCGCGCTCGTAATAGGCCTTGGCGGCGTCCTTGTCCTTGGCGCCGCCGCGGCCTTCCTGCGCGAAGGCGCCCATCCGCTCCAGCGCGCCGGGATGGTTTTGCGCCGCCGCCTTCTCGAACATCGCGCGCGCCGCGACGTCGTCCCGCTCGCCGCCGTTGCCGTTGGAGAGCATCAGGCCAAGCTGATACTGCGCCTCCGCGTTGGTCTCGGCCGCCCTGCCGAGCAGCGCGCGCGCCTGAGCGGGATCGGCCGGCGCAGCACCGCCGGCGCCGCCGAGCGCAGCAAGATTGCTGACACCGCGAGGATTGCCGGCCTGCGCCGCCTTCTCGAACAGCTTTCGCGCTTGTGCTTCGTCTTTCGCGACACCGGAGCCGGTGCCGTAGGCGACGCCGAGCTCGACCATCGCCGCGCTCGATCCCTTGTCGGCCGCCTTGCGCCAGGCGGCGATCGCCTCCGCCGTCTGCCGGTTGGCGGCATAGGCGCGGCCAAGCGCGAACATCGCGCGCCGCGACGACGGTGCGGCCTGCTTGCAGAATTTGACGGCGGTCGCAATGTCGGATGCAGCAAGCTCCGTCACGCCCTTCACATCGGCCGGCTTGTCGGGATCGCTGGGATCGGCGGCCACCCGGTCGCACAGGACGAGATCGGCCGATTGCGCGTGCGCCGATAACGGCGCTGCAAGCGTGAGGAGGATGGCAAGGAGATAAGTCCGCATGGGCGCCACGTTGCGTCTCTGCTCCGGCAAATTCAAGGCTCGAGTCCCGATTGGCGCAGCACCGGGACGACCTCCGGCGATGCCAGATAGCGCAGCAGCCGATCGGCCGCTTCGGCATGTCTGGCGTTGGTCATGCGGCCGGCGGAAAACACGGCCGGTGTCTGCAAATCGTGCGGGATCGGGCCGACGACCTCGATGCCCTCGACCTGCTTCAGCTCGCTGATCTGCTGCACGGCGAGGTCAGCCTCGCCGCTGACGAGCCGCTCCGCCGTAAAGCCCTGCTCGACGATGCTGGCCTTGGCGTTGATCTCGGCCGCGATACCCCATCGCTGGATCAGCTGGGCGAGATAGACGCCGCTCGCGCCCAGCCGCGAATAGGCGACGGACCGCGCCGCAAGCAGCGTTTTGCGGAGCGCGGCTTCGCCGCCGATATCGGGATGCGCCTGCCCTGCCCGCACGGCGATGCCGACGAAGGAGCGCGCCAGATCGGCCGCGCTACCTGCGGCCACGCGGCCCTCGCCGATCATCTCGTCGAGCCCCTCACGGGTGAGGATCACGAGATCGGCGGCCTCGCCGTCGCGCAGACGTTTCAGCAGTGCCAGGGTTGGCGCGAAGTCGGCATCGACATGGATGCCTTGAGCAGCCTCGAAGGCGGAGGACAGGCTGCGCATCGCGCCCATCAGGCCGAGCGTCGAGAGCATGCGTATTTTTTCCATGGGCTATTCCTGTCGCGATCAGGCGCGATGCATCAGCTTGAGCGCGGCGGTCAGGCGCAGGCTGCGCTTGCCGGCCAGCGCCGTTGCCTCCAGCACCGCCTGCTCCGCGTCATAGGTGCCGGAGAAACCGATGCCGACCTCGTGGCCGCCGAAGATCGGATCGTCCTTGGCCGGCGTGTGCTCCTGGTTGAGGATCTGCCCCTTCCAGCGGCCATTCGCAGCAGTGTAGCTGCCGAGATAGTAGAACGAGGCATCGCCGCCGAGGATGCGGCCCTGGTTGAGCAGCATCACGCCGGTCAGGCCGCCATCGACGCCGTCGAGCATGCGAAGGTGGATCGAATAGAGCCCGTCGGCGATGCCGGCCTCCCCGACGCCGCCCGCGATCGGCACCTCGTCTTCGGTGATCGGCGTCATCACCGACTGGAAGGGCACGCCGGGCAGCTCTTTCAGCTCGCCCTTGAAGCGATAGAGATCGCTGTCCGCCCAGCCCTTCGCAAGCAAGGTCGCATCGTCGGTGCCGGCCATGGCGCGGTAGTTCGGGTCCGGGTTGTGGCGGACCGTCTTGATGACGATGTCGACGCCGGCTTCGGTCCTCTGATAGGTGCCGATATGAGCGAAGGCCGAATTGCCGCCGAGCATCTTGCCATTGCCGACATGCATCACGCTCCGGCCGACCGCGTCGCCGAGCTGAAATCGCACCTTGTAGAAGCCTTCAAACACCAGCCGTGTCCCCGGCCCCGCGCATCCCGGGGCATTCTATCCCGGTTTCGCCGGCGATGGACAGACTTCAAGCCGGCATGGCCGGCAGACCCACAACGACGGCTGTTATCGGAATGCAAAAATCCGCCGGAGCCTTTTCGGCTCCGGCGGATTGAAGACCAACCCGGGCCAGCCCCCCGGCCCGGGCCGGGAGGATCTTAGGCCGCGGCCTTCTTGTCGGCCGGCACGGACGCGATCGTCTTCAGGATCTGCGAAGCGATCTGGTATGGGTCGCCCTGCGAGTTCGGACGGCGGTCTTCCAGATAGCCCTTGTAGCCGTTGTTGACGAAGGAGTGCGGAACGCGGATCGAGGCGCCGCGATCGGCAACGCCGTAGCTGAACTTGTTCCACGGCGCGGTCTCGTGCTTGCCGGTCAGACGCTTGTCGTTGTCCGGGCCGTAGACGGCGATGTGGTCCATCAGGTTCTTGTCGAAGGCCGCCATCAGCGCCTCGAAGTACTCCTTGCCGCCGACCGTACGCATGTACTCGGTGGAGAAGTTGGCGTGCATGCCGGAGCCGTTCCAGTCGGTGTCGCCGAGCGGCTTGCAGTGGAACTCGATGTCGATGCCGTACTTCTCGGTCAGGCGCAGCATCAGGTAGCGAGCCATCCACATTTCGTCAGCGGCCTTCTTGGAGCCCTTGCCGAAGATCTGGAATTCCCACTGGCCCTTCGCGACTTCCGCGTTGATGCCTTCATGGTTGATGCCGGCAGCCAGGCAGAGGTCGAGATGCTCTTCGACGATCTTGCGGGCGACGTCGCCGACGTTCGAGAAGCCGACGCCGGTGTAGTACGGGCCCTGCGGCGCCGGATAGCCGGAGGCCGGGAAGCCGAGCGGACGGCCGTCCTTGTAGAAGAAGTATTCCTGCTCGAAGCCGAACCATGCGCCGGCGTCATCGAGGATGGTGGCGCGCTTGTTGGACGCGTGCGGGGTCTTGCCATCGGGCATCATGACTTCGCACATCACGAGCACGCCGTTGGTGCGCGCGGCGTCCGGGAACACGGCGACCGGCTTCAGCACGCAATCGGAGCTGTGGCCTTCGGCCTGCTGCGTGGAGGAGCCATCGAAGCCCCAGAGCGGAAGCTGCTCGAGCGTCGGGAACGACGCGAATTCCTTGATCTGTGTTTTGCCGCGCAAGTTCGGAGTCGGCGTATATCCGTCGAGCCAAATGTACTCGAGCTTATACTTGGTCATTGAGCCTCTCTGTAGATGATGCGAAAGGTGGGGTTGAGAGCCCCCGCACGTTTGTACCCGGCCATCATCGGCCGACCCTCTACAAGCATTTTGCGTGCCAAAAGGCCGCAGCGCGGGAGGTTTTCCACCGCTGCCGGGATCGACCCGCCGACGGCAAACCGCCCCCGGCGGCCTGCGTCATAGCCGCGCACCTTCGCGTGAAGCTGCACCGCAAAAATCCCGCGGAAAACGCCTGATTCTGGAGCAGACGCACCGTTGCCGGAGGTTGCCGATGAAACGCGCATCAACGTCCGGCAACTTTCGCAAAGTCCTGCGCCCTGCCTAGCAACCTTTGGAATGGCCCAGGCGTTAGCCACCGACACGGTGCCTTAGGGGATGCAGAGGGTCACATGCCTACAGATTGGGCAGCAACTGATTTCCTTTTCAGCACTTTCCAATTCGGGATGCGCGGCCGATATGGGGAATCCAGTAACCACAATCGAACGAGTCGGGCGCACCATGGAGGCCAAGGCGCTTCGACCCAGGAGCAATCGCAATGATGAATAATGGTCTGAATCACGGATCTGCAACGATCTACCAATTCCCTGTCGGGGGCCGCGCGGCTCTCGCCGGACGCCGCTATGGCGACACCCGTCTTCCCGCCGATCATGCTTCGCTTCCCGCGAACGTCTCGATCTGCAGCGACAGCTGGTACCACCAGGATGCGGTCGACGAAGCAAAGCCCAAATGGGAACGCTAATGTTTGTGTTTGGTATGATACCGCCGCGCTCGCGCAAGCGTCCGACGGAAGTTTGAAAAAGGGTCGAAACAACGAGGTTTCGGCCCTTTTTGATTCCTGCTGGACTCCCGGCTAGAGCGCGGGCTTTTCGATCACCGTGCAGGAAGTGACCGGCCGCTTCAGATGCTGGACCGTGGTCGCTCCGGTCTTGCCGATCCTCAGTGTGATCCCTGCCCCCGAATAGCGGGTGCCAGAAAGCGCCAGCCGCTTCTTCAGCGTGACAGGTTCGCCGTCGATCTGGAGGAAGGCGCGTTTGTCATCGTCATAAAATCCCACGATGAACTGCGTACCATCGGCGCAGCGATAGGTCCGGAACGTCTGCGCGTCCGCCTGTCCCGCACTGATAATTCCGCCCGACAGCATGGTGATCGCCAAAACAATGGCCTTGTGCCGGCCCATGATTGCCCCCTGAATGCACTCAAGGACGCCGTAGTGCGTCCAATGGAAACATAACCCAAGCTGATCTCATGCCAGATTCCCCTGCCCGCCACCTCGCCCTGCAAGGCGCCAGCAATTTTCGCGACCTCGGCGGCTATCCGACTTCGGATGGTCGCACCACGCGCTGGCGCCACATCTTCCGCTCCAACCATCTCGGCCAGCTCACGGCAGCCGACGTCGAGATCGTCCGCGCGCTGGGCGTGCGCAGCGCCTTCGATTTTCGCGGCGTCGAGGAGCGCGCGGCCGGCGTCTGCGTCGTGAACGAGATCACGGTGCATTCGCTGCCGATCGAGCCGTCGGTCGTGGCCGCGCTGCGCGCCGAGCTTGCCGAGGGCACGCTCACCGCGCCGGTTGCGCTCGAGCTCATGCGGGAGTCCTACCGCAACTATGTGCGCCACAACACGCACAGTTTTCGCGCGCTGTTCGGCCATCTCCTGGAAGACCGCGCGCCGCTGGTGATCCACTGCACCGCCGGCAAGGACCGCACCGGCTTTGCAAGCGCGCTGATCCTGCATGCGCTCGGCGTGGCCGACGAGGTCATTGCCGAGGACTACCTGTTGACCAACCGGCACTACAGGCGCGACGCATCGAACGCTTCCGATCTTCCCGCCGACGTCCTCGATGCAATCGGCAGCGTCGAGGCCTCATACCTTGCTGCTGCTTTCGAGGCGGTCGGCAACGAATATGGCGATCTCGAAACCTACTTGCGCGACGGCCTCAAGCTCGGCACACCGGAGCAAACGGCGCTGAAGGCGCGCTATCTGCAATCGTAAGCGGCCGTGCCGGGAGAACGACGATGCAAGGCAAGGTTCTGATCGTGACGGGCGCGCTCGGCGCACTTGGCAAGGTTGTCGCCGAGACGGCGGTGGCGCGCGGCGCGCGTGTGGCCGGCATCGATCACGCGCCCTCGCAGATGTCGGCAACGCCCGAACGCATCGAGATCGGCGGCGTCGATCTGTCCGACCCAGCGCAAGCGAAGACGGCGGTCGAGGCGGCGGCAAAGCATTTCGGCAGGCTGGATGCGCTGATCAACATCGCCGGCGGCTTCGCGTTCGAGACCGTGGGCGACGGCGACATCAAGACGTGGCAGCGCATGCATGCGCTCAACGTGCTGACGGCCCTTAACACCTCGCGCGCAGCGCTGCCGCATCTCGCCGCGTCCGGGGCCGGCCGCATCGTCAATATCGGCGCCATGGGCGCGCTTCAGGCAGGTTCCGGCATGGGCCCCTATGCGGCGTCGAAAGCCGGCGTGCATCGCCTCACCGAGGCGCTTGCCAACGAGTGGAAGGGCAAGGTGACCGTGAACGCGGTGCTGCCGTCGATCATCGACACCAAGGCCAACCGCGCCGACATGCCGAAAGCGGATTTCTCCAAATGGGTGACACCGCAGGAACTCGCCGAGGTGATCCTCTTCCTCGCCAGCGATGCCGCGAGCGGCGTCACCGGCGCGCTGATCCCGGTAAGCGGCCGGGTTTAGTCCGGCACCAACAACCGCAGATTGCCCTTGAAGCGGATGCTCTGCTTGCCGGCGAGCGCGATGCCTTCGCCATAGGCGGTCTCGCCGGCGTAGGTGCCGCTGAAGCCGATGGTCACGACCTTGCGGCCCCACACCGGGCGCTCGTCGAACGAGGGCGAGTGTTCCTCGTTGGTCAGCTCGCCCTTCCACTTGCCGTCGGCCGAGGTGTAGCTGCCATAGGCGAAGAAGAATGAATCGCCGCCTCGCATGGTGCCGTCGCGCAGGACCATGACGCCCTGATTGCCGCCCTAGACGGCATCCAGCATCTCGATGCGAATGTGATAGAGGCCATTCCTGATCGTCATATTCGTAAAGCGCCCGACTGTCCCGGTCGCAGGATAACCGCACCGTCGGTTCCCGATCAAATGGCGCAGAGCCACAACTGCGTTCCGGGCTAGACTGGCCGCGACTGATTCTCGGATCGGAACGCAAGACCCGGACGCTTTCCTTGGAAACCGCGCTTTATCTACCCGTCAAACGCTTCCTCGAAGAGCTCGGCTTCACGGTCAAGGGCGAGATCGGCGGCTGCGACCTCGTCGGTCTCAGCGCCGGTGATCCGCCTGTGGTGGTGATCGGCGAGCTCAAGCTCGCCTTCAATCTCGAGCTGATCCTCCAGGCGGTCGATCGTGCATCGGCAGCCGACGAGGTCTGGATCGCCGCAAAAATGTCGATCCGCGGCAAGGGGCGCGAGAGCGATGCGCGTTATCGCAATCTCTGCCGCCGCCTCGGCTTCGGTATGCTTGGGGTGACTGACCGCGGCCAGGTCGAGGTGCTGGTGAAGCCGCCGACGGCAGCGCCGCGCCGCGAGCCGAAGGTCCGTTCGCGCTTGGTCGCCGAACATCAGCGCCGCCAGGGCGATCCCGTGCTCGGTGGCAGCACCCGCGCGCCGATCATGACGGCCTATCGCCAGCAGGCGCTGGCCTGCGCCTCGGCGCTCGCGGGAGGTCCGCGGCGCGTGAGCGAACTGCGCGAACGCTGTCCCGATGCCGGCAAGATCTTGCTTAGCAATGTGTATGGCTGGTTCGAACGCGTTGAGCGGGGAATCTACGGGCTGACCGAGGCCGGACACGCGGCGCTGACACGCTGGCCGCAGGCACCGATGAAAGAGACGCCCCGCGAGGCATCGCCGCCCTAGCGGAAATCACGTCGGGAGACATCGCATGATCGTTGTGACTGGCAGCGTAACGGTCCGCACCGAAACGTTCGACGAGGCGCGCCGCCTGAGCCTCGAGCATGTTCATCGGTCGCGACAGGAACCCGGCTGCATCTCACATGCAGTGCATGTCGACTGCGAGAACCCGCTCAGGCTGGTGTTCTTCGAGCAATGGGCCGACCGCACCGCGCTCGCCGCCCACTTTGCGGTACCTGCATCCGGCGAGTTCGTGCGCACCTTGCGCTCGCTGGCCACGGGGCCGACCACGCTCGACCTCTATGAGGCCGACAGGCTCGAAAAGCTGTGAGCGCATAGCTGTGATGCCACACCAAATTCATATTGCAATGCAACATCTCCGGCACTAGGTATCCCGGCATCAAACCGAGGCCGTTATGAGCGCAGACTGGAACACCAAATATGGCACGCGGCGCGTGCGCCACGATCCGCCGACCCTGGACGAGGCGATCTTCGCCGCCGTCGGCATCACCGACGATCACGAGCAGCAGGCGGAGATCGCGGCAGCGCTGATGGGGATGCCGCTCGAAATCGTGCAGGCCGAGGTGAAGAAGCAGGCCCGCACCAACGGCCGCATCACCGCCACGCGCGTGATCGCAGGCGAACAGGGTGCGCAGCGCTCGGTGGTGGTCGAACGCCGTGTCGTCCGCCGCTTCGGCAACGACAAGCGCACCGGTACCTGAGCGCTCAATTCCCCATCTCAAATACGAAAGCGGACCGGTTTTGCCGGTCCGCTTTTTGATTCCAGTCCGCTTTTAGATTTAGGCGGCGCGATTGCCGTACATGCTGGAGATGATCTTCCAGCAGGTCGAGTTGAAGCTGAGAAGAGCGCGGCCGGCCGTGAAGGGCGAGGCCGCGAGTTCAGCGAGCTCGGCCTCGGGCGTCTTGGCGAGATCGATCGTGCCGGTCGATTCGCCATGACGGAATTGCAGATTCGCCCCGAACTTCCTGGCGAGCGCCCGCATGGCGTGATTCTCGGCGCCGGTCGTGATGCGCAGGCGCTTGTAGCCTTTCCAGCGCGCTTCCGCGATCAGCCGGCTGAACAAGATGGTGCCGACATTCTGGCGCCGTGCCGAGGCTTCCACGCTGAAGGCGACCTCCGGCAACGAATCGTCCTCCGGCGGATGCAGCTCGGCCGCACCGCGGACCACGCCGTCGACGATGTAGGCGACAATCACGGTGCCGTCCTCGGCGCAGCGGGCGGCGTAACGCTCGATGAAGCTGTCGTCGAGAAAGCCGTTGAAACGGTCGTGCCGGCTTGCGGAATCAAGCCTCAGGAGGTGATCGCGCAGAAGCGGCAATTCTTCCTGCTGGCTCAAGGTCCGCACATAGCCCGGAACGGGCGTCGTGCGGGTCGTGTCTTCAAGTACCACGTCAAAACTCCTCTTGGTGTCCCTCGAGGAGGCGTTCGAATCCCTAGGCCCCCAATATTGTGCGTCGCAGCATATTTTTCAAGACGGGAACCTGCCCAAGTTTCAGGCATCGAAAGCGACCAATTCGTTAATAAAATCAAGCCCCCGTAGTCATACGAGGACCAGCTGGGTCTGGGTCACCACGGCAACCAGCTTGCCGTCCTCGGTCTCCAGCCGGGTGCTCCAGACCTGGGTCCGCCGTCCCCGATGGACCGGTGTAGCCGTGGCGATAACCGTGGTTCCCTCCTTCGCCCCACCGATGAAGTTGGTCTTGCTCTCGAGCGTCGTGGTGCCCTTGGCATCCTCCGGCAGATTGATCACGGTCGCGGCGGCACCGACGGAATCGGCGAGCGCCATCACCGCGCCGCCGTGGATGGTGTGGTGGAGTGTGCAGAGGTCGGGCCTGACCGTCATCCGCGCCACCACGCGGTCTTTCTCGGCCTCGACGAATTCGACGCCCTTGAGCTCGGCAAACGGCATCTTCATCGCTTTAAGTTTCTCGAGCGGCGTCATCGGATCTCCTCCCAATTCATTGTTGTTTCAGCGTGAATTGCTTCGGGCGGCAAAGCAATGACGTCCGAGGTAATGGCCCTGCTGACATCGGCGACGGCATTTGCGCATATGCTCTTCCCATGCGCCACTTCCCGCCCCGCCGCATCGTCTGCCTGACCGAAGAGACGGTCGAAACGCTGTACCTGCTCGGCGAGCAGGACCGCATCGTCGGTGTCTCCGGCTACGCCGTCCGCCCGCCCCAGGTGCGGCGGGAGAAGCCGCGGGTGTCGGCCTTCGTCTCCGCAGACATCCCGAAGATCCTGGCGCTGGAACCGGAGCTGGTGCTGGCCTTCTCCGACCTCCAGGCCGGCATCGTCGCCGATCTCGTGCGCGCGAGCGTCGACGTCCATGTTTTCAACCAGCGCGACATCGCCGGGATTTTGGCGATGATCCGGGCACTTGGTGCGCTGGTCGGCGCCGCTGAACGCGCCGAAGGCCTTGCCCGTGATCTCGAACGGCGCCTCGCAGAGATGGCGGCAACACCTCGCCCCTCGGCGCGGCCAAAGGTCTATTTCGAGGAATGGGACGATCCGTTGATCTCCGGCATCGGCTGGGTGTCCGAGTTGATCGAGATCGCCGGCGGTCAGGATGTGTTTAAGGAATTGCGACATCGGCAGGCGGCAAAGGATCGCATCGTCTCGGCGGAGGCGGTGCGCGAGGCAGCGCCCGACGTGATCCTTGCCTCCTGGTGCGGCAAGAAGGTCGTCCCTGCCCGCATCCGCGCGCGCGATTGCTGGAACGAGATCCCCGCCGTGCGCGACGACCGCATCGTCGAGATCAAGTCGCCGATCATCTTGCAGCCGGGGCCGGCGGCGCTGACGGATGGGCTCGATGCGATCGTGACGGCCTTGTGGGGTAGACTCAAATAGCTTGATCGCGGCTCTCGTGTCCCGGACGCGCTGCAACGCGCCAGCGTTGCTGCGCAGAGCTGGGACCCGTCTCGATACGGAGTTCAGTGCAGCGTGGGCCCCGGCTCTGCAGCGCACCGCACTGGACGATGCTTCGCATTGCCGGGGGCGCTGCGCCGCGTCCGGGGCACGAGACCTTCTTCAGGTCACCGCGTTCACGACCTGATATTCCGGCCGACGCCAGACCTCGCCTGCAATCACCTCCTCGATGATCTCGGCTGCTCGCATGATCTCGCTCTCCCCAATGTAGAGCGGTGTAATCCCGAACCTCATGATGTCAGGCGCGCGGAAATCGCCGATGAGGCCACGGGCGATCAGGGGCCTGCATGGCGGCGTAGCCGCCGTCGAACGCGAAGGAGACTTGTGAGCCGCGGTGCTCGTGCGCGCGCGGGGTGACGAGCTTGAGCTCGGGGCAGCGGCGTTCGACCTCGGCGATCAGGAGATCGCCAAGGGCGAGCGAACGCGCACGGACCTCACGAAGGTCGACCCTGTCCCAGATGTCGAGCGAGGCCTCCAGCGCCGCCATTGCGAGCACCGGCGGAGTGCCGACGCGCATGCGCTCGACGCCGCCGGCCGCCGCGTAGCCAAGCTCGAACGCAAACGGCTTGGCGTGGCCCATCCACCCCGACAGCGCGGCGCGCACGCCGTCGGCGTGGCGCGGCGCGACGTAGAGGAAGGCCGGCGCGCCGGGGCCGGCGTTGATATATTTGTAGGTGCAGCCGGCGGCGAAATCGGCACCGCAGCCAGCGAGATCGACCGGCAGCGCGCCGGCCGAATGCGCGAGGTCCCAGACCGTGACGATGCCGAGCGCATGCGCCTTCGCGGTGAGCGTCGCCATGTCGTGGCGCCGTCCGGTGCGATAGTCGACCTCGGTGATGTAGAGGACCGCAATCTCCTCCGACAACGTGGCCTCGATCTCCTCCGGCGCCACCAGGCGCAATTGATGGCCGCGGCCGAGCGTCGCGATCAGGCCCTCGGCCATGTAGAGATCGGTCGGAAAGTTTCCGGTGTCCGATAGCACCACCTTGCGCGAGGCGTTCATGTCGAGCGCGGCGGCGAGTGCTTGGTAGACCTTGAGCGACAGCGTGTCTCCGACCATCACGGAGCCGGCTTCCGCACCGACCAATCGCGCGATGCGGTCGCCGACATGGCGCGGCTGGGCATACCAGCCCGCACTGTTCCAGGCGCGGATCAGCTCGTTGCCCCACTCGGCCGTGATGACGTTGCCGACGCGCTCGGCAACGCCCAGCGGCAGCGCGCCGAGCGAATTGCCGTCGAGATAGATCACGCCCTCAGGCAAATGGAACAAGGCCCTGGTGTCGTCATAGACGCGAAGCTTGGTCATGGGATCTCTACAGAATCGTGCGGACGCGCCAGAGCTCGGGGAACAGCTCGACCTCCAGCATGCGCTTGAGATAGCTGACGCCGCCGGTGCCGCCGGTGCCGCGCTTGAAGCCGATGACGCGCTCGACCGTCGTGACATGGTTGAAGCGCCAGCGCCGGAAGTAGTCCTCGAAGTCGACCAGCTTCTCGGCAAGCTCGTAGAGCATCCAATGCGTCTCCGGCGCTTCGTAGACGATCCGCCAGGCCTGGAGCACGCCCTCGTTGAAGCTGTGGGTTTCGCGAACGTCGCGCGCCAGCACGGACGCGGGCATCTTGAGCCCGTTGCGGTCGGCGAGCCGCAGCACCTCGTCGTACAGGCTCGGCGTGGCAAGCTCGCCTTCGAGCACCCTGGTCGTTTCCACGTCGTGCGCGTGCGGCTTGAGCATGGCGTGGTTGCGGTTGCCGACCAGAAATTCGATCAGCCGGTACTGGCGCGACTGGAAGCCCGAGGACTGGCCAAGCTGCGAGCGGAAACGCGTATACTCGCTGGGAGTCATGGTGCGCAGCACGTCCCAGGCGCCGTTGAGCTGCTCGAAGATGCGCGACATCCGCGCCAGCATCTTCATCGCGGGCTGCACTTCGTCCCTGGCGATGGCGCGGCGCGCAGCGCTGAGCTCGTGGATGGCAAGCCGCATCCACAGCTCCGTGGTCTGATGCTGGATGATGAACAGCATCTCGTCATGGGCCTCCGAGAGCGGATGCTGCGCGCCGAGGATCGCGTCCAGCGCCAGATAGTCGCCGTAGGACATACGCCGGGCGAAATCGGTCTCGGCGCCTTCGCTCGTGGGATCGTAATCGCTGGACGTCATGGCAGGCCCTTTCGATCGATCGATCCTCGCCGCGTCAGTCGAGGCCGATCAGGCGCGCGGTGATCGGGGACGACGGATCCTTCAGTCCGTCGATCACCGTAAAATGGTTGAGCCCGGGATCGACGACGAGGCGCGTCGGCACGTCGAAACCGGTCCAAACATTGGCGATCAGATCGGACTGGCGCATGAATTCGGGCCGCTCACCGCCGCCGACCCAGGCCGTGACCGGCGAATGTCCCAGCGGCAGGTGCAGCGCCGCGCTTTCAAGCGTCGCCTCCTCCATGGTCATGCGTAGCGTGTCGTTCATCTTCGTCTTGAGCAGCGGTCGCAGATCATGCAAGCCGCTGATCGAGAGCGTGCCGGCGATGCGGTTGTAGACGGCAGGCTCGAGCCGGCTGTCGTTGCACAGCATGCGCGTGACGAGATGGCCGCCCGCGGAATGGCCGGCGAGCCGGATCGGGCCGGAAACGAGCGAAGCCGCCTTGGCGATCGCGGCGGTGATCTCTGCGGTGATGTCGGAGATGCGGGCGGCCGGCGTCAGCGTGTAGCTCGGCAGCGCCACCGTCCAGCCGTGATGCCGCGCGCCTTCGGCCAGATCGGTCCAGGTCGACTTGTCGAAGCGCATCCAGTAGCCGCCGTGCACGAAGACGACGAGGCCCTTGCTGTCGCCGTCGGGCAGGATCAGGTCGAGACGCTGGCGCTCGCCCGGGCCGTAGGAGACGTCCGCGCGGAAGTCTTTCAGGCCGGCGCGGTAAGCCGCCGCCCGCTCCGCCCATTGGGCCGGCATCTTGTCCGAGCCCGGGATATGGGCCGAATTGGCATAAGCATCATCCCAATCGCGCATCGTGACACCCTAGGATTCGGCCGTCGAACCGGGCGCCAGTCTGCCACCAGTCAGGACGGCGTCCTAGTCTTTCTTTTAAGCTTAAAGTATTTGATCGCGCCCGTGTTTCAGGCAGTGGGCGCTCCAACCGAGGTGCCGCAGGGTGGGCAAAGCGATTTGTCCGCCGTAGCTCGAAGAGCGAAGGCGGAAGCGTGCCCACCCTTTCGCGCAAGATCGAAGAGAGATGGTGGGCACGGCGCAAGGGCGCCTTTGCCCACCCTACAGGACCGTCCGCCCATCATTGCGAGCGCAGCGAAGCAATCCAGTCTGCTTCCGCAGCGACGCTCTGGATTGCTTCGTCGCAAGGGCTCCTCGCAATGACGGCGGAGAGACCTACGCCTTCTCCACCCCGCACCAATCCGCGATGAACAGGGCCATCGCCTTGGTCGACTTCTTCAGCGACTCCAGGTCGACGAATTCGTTGAAGCCGTGCATCTCGCCGCCGCTCGCGCCGAAGCAGAGGCTCGGGATACCGTGATTGAGACCGTAGAAGCGGGTGTCGGTGAGCGCGGTGAAGACGAGGTCTTGGATTTCGCCGCCATAGACGGTGTTGAAGGCCTTGCCGAACGCGGCCTCGGGCGCCGCGGCGTCGGTCAGTTCATACCCCTCCGACAAAAAGCCCGACCATTCGACCTCCGGCGGATTGTTGGCGAGGAAGCGGTGGTTGCGCGCGGCAGCCGCAACGCAGGCCATGATCTCCTTCTGGTGATCGGCGATCGACCAGCCCGGCAGGACGGCGATACGACAATCGACGTCGCACCAGGCCGGCACGCTGGAGGCCCAGTCGCCGCCCTTGATGATGCCAGGGTTGAAGTTGATGGGATGGTTCAGCGTCTTGAAGTACCGATCGGCTTTCGCGCGCTCGTTCCATTCGATCTCGAGTTTCTGCAGCGCCTGGATCAAATGATAGGCCGCCATGATTGCGTTGGCGCCGGAGCCGGCGAAGGCAACGTGGGTCGGATGGCCCTTCACGCGCAGGCGAAACCAGATCACGCCGACCTGCGAGCGCACCATCTTGCCGCCGGTCGGCTCCGGGATGAAGCAGGCGTCGGCGCGATAGCCGCGCTGCAATGTCGAGAGCGCGCCGACGCCGGTGCTCTCCTCCTCGATCACGGACTGGAAGTGGATCCGCGCCGTCGGCTTGAAACCCGCCGCCTTGATCGCATCCAGCGCGTAGAGCGCGCCGATCGTGCCCGACTTCATGTCGCAGGCGCCGCGGCCGAACATCTTGCCGTCCTTGATGACCGGCGAGAATGGCGGCGTGTCCCACAGTTCCAGCGGCCCCGCGGGCACCACGTCGCAGTGCCCCTGGAGGATCAGCGATTTGCCGCCGTTCGTTTGCGGGCGGTAGGTGCCCACCACCGTGCGCGCCTTGGAGAAATCGTGCTCGATCGGACCGAAACCACGCAGATCCTTGAGGTCATCGACATCGATGTGCCAGTCGTCGACCTCGTAGCCGCGTTCGCGCAGGAGGTCGCCGATCATGTCCTGGCACGGCCCCTCGGCCCCGCGGGTCGAAGGGATCGCAACGAAATCGCTTGTGGTCGCAAGCTGGGCTTCGAAGCCGACATCGACGGCGTCAAGAATCCTCTGCTGCGTTTCGGCATTCATCAGGCAACTCCAAGCATCCAATTGGTCAATGGTGCGCGCAAGCTAGCCGATTTCAGCCGTTCGGGTACTCCACAAAATAAGCATCCCGCAATGCATCTTCGAGCAGCCGGCCTTCCGAATAGCCATTCAGCGTCGCAGGCCGGGTTACACCATCCAGCAGGCGCGAGCACGGCTCCGGCGCGCCCAAGACGGTGCGCACGGGGATGCACTCGGCATAGATCGGCAACTCGTAGTCCTCGTCGTCATCGGCGACACCCTTGGCGCGGACTTTGGCCGAGGCCTCCTCGATCTCCATCGCGATGAAGGAGGTCGCCTTGATCTCCTGCGTGTTGCTCTGACGCAGGGTCGCGGTGCGGTCCGGGAAGAAGCGATCGACCATGGCGATCACCGCCCGCTCCTTCTCCTCGGAATCGGTGACGAGATAGGCAGTGCCGAACGCCATCACGGCGCGGTAGTCGGCGGAATGGTTGAAGCCGCAACGCGCCAGCACGAGGCTGTCGAGATGGGCAACGGTGAGGCAGACGCGCTCGCCCCTGGTCTGATTGCGCAGCATGCGGCTCGCGCTCGAGCCGTGCCAATAGAGTTTTGTCCCTTCGCGCCAGAAGAAGGTCGGCGTGCAATAGGGCTGGCCGTCGATGACATAGGAGACGTGGCAGAGCATCGAGGAATCCAGGATGCGGTGAACGGTGTCGTGATCGTAGAAGCCGCGGTCGTGACGGCGCTTGACCTGGTTGCGCGCTGACGTCGGATAGGAATTCTGGCTTTCAGTTTGGCTCACGGCCGCTCCTGTCGGGCTTGGAACAATTCCAGGAGAGTTGTAACCGCGGATTTGGTCTGCGATAGTGCCAATTCCATGCGAAAAATTCCAACCAATTCACCCGCGCCCGCCAAGGCGGAGTTGCCCCTCGACCTCACCGGCCCGCACATCACCGCGGTCGCGTCGTCGGCGCACCGGCTGTACCAGGCGTTGTGCGACATGATCGTCTCTGGCCTCGTCAAACCCGGCGAGCCGCTGCCGCCGTCGCGGACACTGGCCAAGCAGACCGGCTTCCGCCGCAACGCCGTCGTCACTGCCTATGAGCGGCTGATCGCCGACGGCTTTGCCGACGCGACCGTTGGCTCCGGCACTTCGTCGCCGCGCGCATTCCGGCGCCTGCGGCCGATTCGAAGAAGCCGAAGGCCGTGGTCGAAGCACCGCGGCAGGGCGCGTTCTCGCTCGGCTGCACCCATATCGACGAGCGCGCGGTGCAGCGCTTCCGTGCCTTCCTCGGACGGCGCATGCGCGCGTTCGGACCTGAGCATCTGCACTATGGTGATCCCCGCGGCAGCCGCGAGCTGCGCTCCGCGATCGCCGATCATCTGCTGTCAGCGCGTGGCCTGCGCTGTGACCCCGATCAGATCATGCTGACCTCGGGCACGCTGCACGCGTTGCGCATCGTGCTGAGCGCGATCCTGAGGCCCAACGATCAGGTCTGGTGCGAGGACCCGGGCTACCCCGCCGCGCGAAACACCATTTGGCATTGCGGTTATCGCGCCGTGCCCGTCCCCGTCGACGAGCACGGGATACGTGTCGCCAAGGGCCGCACCGCCGTATCGTCCGCACGCGCGGCCTATGTGACGCCGTCGCACCAGTTTCCGCTGGGCGTGCAGATGTCGATGCCGCGACGGCTGGAGCTGCTGGATTGGGCGAAGCAGGCCGGCGCCTTCGTGCTGGAGGACGATTACGACAGCGAGTTCCGCTATGACGGCGCGCCGTTGATGTCGCTTGCCGGCATCGATCATCTCCAGCGCGTGATCTATATGGGCACGTTCGCCAAGACGCTGTTTCCGGGCCTGCGCATCGGCTATTGCGCGCTGCCCGAGCGGCTGATCGCGGACGTCACGGCCGCGCGCGCCGCGCTCGACCGCTTTCCCGGCACGCTGATGGAGGGCGCGGTGGCCGACATGCTCAATTCCGGCGCGTTCGCCGCCAACCTGAAGCGGGTACGAAAGCTCTATCGCGAGGCGCGCGACGCGCTGGCTGAGACCCTGGAAACAGCATCCGACGGCGCGTTGTCGGTGCCTGTGCCGTCGCAAGGGCTGCACCTCGTCGCCCGGTTCGATCCATCGGTCGAGCTGTCGGCGGCGGCAGAAGCGAAGCAGGCGGCAGGCGCGGAAGGCTGGCTACTGGCCGACACCTATTCGCGCGCGCGTCCCCTGCCCGGGTTCGTGCTGGGATTTTCCGGCCACGCGGTTCCGCAACTCGTGGCCTCCGCCGAACGGCTCGCGCTGGAGTCGCGTGGCGCCTTGCGCGCGAGGAGCAAATCGGCCGGCGGGCGTGACGAACGTTCACTATGAGAATCGCCTGCCGCTCCCTACATTGCGGCATCGATGCCGGGACCTCACATCATGCTGCTGCGCCGCGCGACCTGCCTCTCGCTGCTGATCTCGGTCGCCCTCGCGACGGCGGCGCATGCCGTCACTGTCGGACGTGAACAGGACATCACCGATCTCAAGCTCGGCCAGCGCGTGCAAGTGGATGACGGAACCTGCCCCGCCGGGCAGGTCAAGGAAGTGCGCGGTGCGAGAATGACCGACAAGGGCGTCGCGCGGACCATCGCCTGCGTTCCGCGCTTCGGTCCGAAATCGAAGTGATGGTTACGACTTCGCCGGGTCGAACATGCACTGCAAGGTCGGTTTGGCGATCTTGGTGAAGGTCGAGCCGATCTCGCCCTGCTTGGACGCGGGCACCCAATCAGTCTCGATCGTTGGCACGCCGGTCTCGCTGATGCCGCGCAACAGCGCCTCGCGCAGATCGCGGTCCTCGACGGCAGCAACGGCGTGATCATGCAGGCAGCCGCAGACCTCCTCGGGATGCTCCCAGCGCCCGAGCATCCGCGGCGCACACTGACGCATGAACTCGCTGCGGGGATCCGGTAGCCTCGAAGGAGCGCGAACCTGCGCGTGGGCAGCGCTGATCGTCAGAAGCGAAACGAACGCTGCGGCGCAGAATCGGACAATCATGATGGCCTTTATCGGCTGGTTTTTCTTGTGATTTTTCTTTTGATTTTCTTGGCTGTCGATCAGAAACGCGCAGCGACCACGATCGGCTGCGGCGCCGTGGTGGTGACCGGCGAGCCGCTGTACTGGAAGGTGCCGACACCCGGGAGATTGCCGTCCGGCGCCCCCGCGAACGAAGAGCCGGCGAGCACGAAAGCGAAGGCAAGGATGAAGCTGAGCGTGCGCATGATCTCGTGTCCCAATTCCTTGGCCGGCGGTGCGTCATCGTTGTGAAGCTGATAACCATGCGTCGTTTCGCGCGTGATGCGCCAAAAGCGGAAAATGGTTTCGTCTTTGTGAGAATTGTTTCGTCACGCGCTAGGCGACGAAACATTCAGCGGAAAATCCCAGTCTTTTCAAATGGGTCGCGCCGCGCCTGAAAGTGGCCTTGCAGGCTCTGTCCCTGCTTGGAAGCAGGCCCACACTGCGCGCCGTCACACGCACGCCTTCCGCACTTCACATGCATTTTACGTTTTTCTGCTGAAGAGAAGCCCGAACGGGGGCTGGGTTCCGTCGAACCGGGCGCGATTCGACTGCGACCCAAGCCATCGAAACCGAGAAGCCCGGAACCACCGGGCGCGTTCAGTTGAGGGATGCCATCATGACGGCGCAAGATCGCGCAACGCCGCGCGACGCGGACCTGCGGACGGACCGCGCCGACCAGCGACCCAGCCGCGTCGCTTCAATCGGGGCGATGTCGCTGCAGTCGGACCGCGGCCACGAGGCCGCGCCACAAGCATTCGTGCGGCTGACCGGCTCGCATCTCGCACAACCGCGCGCCAGCCGCACTCTCGTCACTGGGTGAACGCAAGAGCGTCACTGAGTGAACGCACGCGCGTCACTGAGTGAAGAACTCGCCGCACTTCTGGACGTTGGCGTCAGCCGGTCCCCACGGCATGACCGGTACCGTCGAGGTCGAGTTCTTCGGCGAACCTTCGATCAGCCGGTCCGAATAGACCATGTAGACCAGCACATTCCGCTTGGCGTCACAGCCGCGCACGATCTGCATCTTCTTGAAGAACAGTGAGCGGCGCTGGCGGAACATGTCGTCGCCCTGCTCCATCTTGTTCTTGAACTTGATCGGACCGACCTGGCGGCAGGCCAACGAGATATCCGAGACCTCCTCGGCAAGGCCGAGCCAGCCCTTGAAGCCGCCCTTCTCCGGCACCGTGAAATGACAGGCCACGCCCTCGACCTCGGGGTCGTCGAGGCCGTAGGTCGCGAGCTTGTCATTCGGGCTCATCCATTTGAATACCGTCGAGCGACGGAAGATCAGATCCGGCTCGTCGGCGGCGATTGCAGAACTCGCTGGGACAGCCAGCAACAGGAGGAATAAAGCAAGGCCTTTCAAGCGGATGCCGGAAAGACCGGGGAAACGAGATGACATGAAGTTCTCCGGTAACAAGTCCCGGCAATGTAGGCATGCGACAGCCGGTCAGGAAGATGAGCGGCAGCCGTCGCGGCCGCCGTTTACCGGTCCGTGAGGCTTTTTTGCTACGTCATGGACAAAATTCGCTGACGGCAGAACTGCCGTGCTAGTGAACGCGTATCCCCTCTGCGAGACTAATTTCTGAGTTGGATTGTGGATTCGAGGAATGAATAGCGTGAACGGGGCCAGTTTTTCTGCCAGGCCGGCCCGGCTGTGGCAGGTCGCCATTTTGACGGCGGCGGGTGCGATTGGCTTGACCAGCCAGGCGGACGCGGCGTTCTACTACTGGAGCGACTACTCCGACGGGTCCTACGCCGCCCGGCAGCAGCGCTATCCCGACATTCCCCGGCAGAAGCCTCAGAAGCGCAGTACGGCTGGCAAGAAAGCAGTCGTCGCCGAGAAGGAAGCCGGCACCAAGCCGCAAGGTCCGCTCGTGATCGTCGTGTCGATCGATCGGCAGAAGGTGACGGTCTACGACACTAACGGCGTGTTCGCGGAATCCGCGGTGTCGACAGGCATGAAGGGCCACTCGACGCCGATGGGCGTCTTCAGCGTGATCCAGAAGCACAAATTCCACCAGTCCAACATCTATAGCGGCGCACCGATGCCGTACATGCAGCGGATCACCTGGTCCGGCATCGCCATGCATGCCGGCGTGCTGCCGGGCTATCCGGCCTCGCACGGTTGCATCCGCATGCCGATGGCGTTCGCGGTGAAGATGTGGAATTGGACCAGGATGGGCGCGCGCGTGATCGTCTCGCCCGGCCAGATGTCGCCGCAAAATTTCTCGCATCCCCTGCTCGCCTCGGTGCGCGTGCCGCCGCAGCCCGCCGCCAGCCTGGAGCCGCAGACCAATGTCGGCGACAAGGCCGACAAGGGCGCCGCACCAACCAAAGTCGGCGAAGCAAAACCCGTCGAGACGAAGACCGCCAGCGCGGAGAGCGCGCTCGAGCTGCGTTCGTCGCTCGGCCATACCGTGATGTCGGATGTGACCACCGGCAATGCACCGGTGCGCGCGGAAGCAGCCGCTCCCCCCGACAAGGTTGAGGCCAAGTCTGAAAAGACCGCCGAGGCATCTGACCCGGTCAAGCCGCAGTCGGAAGAAGCCGCCAAGCCCGCAAGCACCGACGCAAAGCCCGTTGAGGCCGCAGAAGCGCCCAAGACTGCAGAAGCGCCCAAGGCTGAAGCCGCCGAGCCCGCGAAGAAACCCGATGCGCCCGCTGCCGCACCGGCGCTCACCGCCTCGCCCGACGCCAAGAAAGACGAGACCCGCGTCGCTGATCCTGCGCCTGCCGCGAAGCCGGAGACGCCCAAACGGGCCGGCCAGATCGCGGTGTTCATCAGCCGCAAGGATTCCAAGCTCTACGTGCGGCAGAACTTTGCGCCGCTGTTCGAGGTTCCCGTCACGATCGCTGCGAGCGAGCGGTCGCTCGGCACCCACGTCTTCACCGCCGAGGTCGACAAGACCGACACCAACGCGCTGCATTGGTCGGTGGTATCGCTGCCGGTCTCCGCCCGCGCCGCCGCGCGCGAGGATGACAGCCGCGTGACACTCCGCCAGCGCGGCGCCGCCGTGATCCCCGTCGCCGCCAAGCCCGTTACAGCCAAGCCCGTGGTCACGCCGGACAGCCCGGCCGAGGCACTCGACCGTATCTCGATCCCGGCCGACACCATGGCAAAGATCAACGAGATGCTGACATCGGGCGGCTCGATCATCGTCTCCGACCAGGGCATCAACCAGGGCGAGACCGGCGAAGGCACCGACTTCATCGTCCGCCTGTACTAGAGCGCTTTCGAGCGAAGTGGCGCCTTGCCGCGTCCGATAACGCGGTGTTGACCAGGCGCGTCGCGCCGACGCAGTAAGGTGAGTCCCGGATCACGTCGGGGGACGTTGCCATGCTGAACCGCAGGACCATGCTCGCCGCGCTTGTCGCGACGACCGCGTCTGCTGGACGCAGCCGCGCCGATGGCGGCATGAGCCGGATCTCGGCCTATGCGTTCTCCTTCCCTGCATTATCAGGCGACGACATCCGCCTTGCCGCGTTCACGGGCAAGCCGCTGCTGGTGGTCAACACCGCTTCGCTCTGCGGCTACACTCCGCAATACGCGGGCCTCCAAGAGCTCTGGAGCGAGTTTCGCGAGCGCGGGCTCACCGTGATCGGCGTGCCCTCCAACGATTTCGGTGGCCAGGAGCCCGGCGGCACCAGCGAGATCACGGAGACCGCACACCACCAATACGGCGTTACCTTCCCGATCGCGGCCAAGGCCGTGGTGGTCGGCGCCAAGGCGCATCCGTTCTACAAATGGGCGGCCGAGGCGCGCCCCCGCGACGTTCCGCGCTGGAACTTCCACAAATACCTGATCGGGCGCGACGGCTACATTGCCGAGGTGTATCCGTCTGCGGTCGATCCGACGGACACACGGGTCAAGACGGCGATTGCGAAGGCGCTGGCCGACAGCTGACACCCGCAGCCCGCATCCGGTTGGGCACAATTGTGGCGGGGTGCCAAACAGCCGTTGCAATGACGAGGGCCCACCATCTAGGCTAGGACTATCAAGGGGCAGGATGGTTTTGCCAGAGGCGAAAAGCTGCGGCGGAACAACGGGATCAATCTCGAGGACAACACCATGCGTGTGGCGGCAGGACTGATTTTGGCAAGCGCGATGTCGGTTGCGATGGCAGGCGCAGCGTGGTCGCAGACCCCGGCCGCAAAGCCCGCAGCCGCCACCCAGGCGGCACCGGCTGCAGCCCCCGCCGCGGCACCGGCGCCCGCTCCCGCGGCGGCAGTTGCTGCACCGACGCAAGCGGCCTTCCCGCCCCCGCCGAAACAGGCGCCCCAGCCCGCCCGCGCGGCCTGCAACACGCCCGGCGCGCTCGGCGTCGCCCGCACCGTCGAGATCGACACCACGGGTGGTCCGGGCTTCGGCTTCGAGCATTTCAAGGAGCTCGACTTCCTGCGCGACAAGGAGGTCGTGCTGACCTTCGACGACGGCCCCTGGCCGAAGAACACGCCCGCCGTGTTGAAGGCTCTCGCCGACGAATGCACCACCGGCATCTTCTTCTCGATCGGCAAGCACGCGACCTATGAGCCGGAGATCCTGAAGCAGGTCTATGCGGCCGGCCACACCGTCGGCGCCCACACCTGGTCGCACGCCAACCTCAACAACAAGAAGCTCACGGAAGCGCAGCGCAAGGAAGAGATCGAGAAGGGATTCTCGGCGGTGAAGTGGGCGCTCGGCGGCATCTCGCCCTCACCGTTCTTCCGCTTCCCGGCGCTCCAGCACCCGCCGGAGATGGTTACCTATCTCGGCAACCGCAACGTCGCGATCTTCTCCTGCGACATCGACTCCTTCGACTTCAAGGCCTCGAAGCCCGAGAAGGTGATCGAGACCGTGATGAAGAAGCTCGACACCAAGGGCAAGGGCATCATCCTGATGCACGACTTCCAGAAGCACACGGCGGAGGCCCTGCCCGAGCTGCTCAAGCGCCTGAAGGCCGGCGGCTACAAGGTGGTGGCGATGCGCGCCAAGTTCCCGGCCTCGACGCTGCCCGAATACGACCAGGAGCTGCTCAAGGACGTCAAGCTGCCGACGGTGAGCACGCGCCCGGTCAATTCCGTCGTGACGACGGTCTCGGAATAGACCGCAATTGTCTTTCCGGTTTGAAGGTTACGTCATCATATCGGCGGACGGCATGCTTGCCGATCCGTCGCACATCATGCCCTCAACGTTGGTGTTCGAAGGCGACAAGCGCTTTTTCGAGCAAGCGCTCGATCGAGCCGCGGTCGTCGTGCACGGCGGACACTCGCACGAGCAGCAGCCGAATTCGCCGAAGCGCAAGCGGCTGATCCTCACCCGCAAGATCAAGGCGCTCACCGTCGACCCGGAGATGCCGAACGCGACGCTGTGGAATCCCGAGCATGCGAGCTTCGAGGAGGCCTGCGCTTTCGCCGGTGTCGCCTCCGGCACGGTCGCAATCATCGGCGGCCCCGTCGTGTTCGACATGTTCATGGACCGCTACGACACGTTCTGGCTGTCGGAAGCCCCGCATGTGCGGCTGCCCGGCGGCGAAGGCTGCTTTGTCGGCGTGCCGGAGCGGACGCCGCATGAGGTGCTGGCGTCGCACGGGATGAAGCCTGGGGCGCCGTATCTGCTCGACGCGGCGCATGACGTCACGGTTACGCCGTGGCGTCGAGTCTAGCACAGGCGATCTGCGCTACGGCGTCGGAAGGTGATAGGCCAGCACGCCGCGCAGCGTGTGCACCGTGCCGCCCGCGCTCAGGCTGGTCATGAAATCAGACGCCAGATCGTCTCGCGCCCCGAGATGCGTGACGCGATATTCGGCGCGGGCGGAGATGCTATCGGTGAAGAAGCGCTCGAAGCCGCCACCGAAGGTCGCGCCGTGATATTCCCGCGTCGGAGCGGTGCCGGGAAATCCGAGGAAATTGTACGAGATCGACTGCGCCGTCGTTCCGCTGTAGCCGCCGAGCAGGTAGACCAGCGTCTCCGGCGCCACGAGATAGCCGACACGTCCGCCGACGGTCCAACCCCGCTTCACCGCCGCGAGATCCGACGAGATCGCAACACCTCCGCCCGATGCGTTGACCTTGGCGCCGCCATTGGTTCCGGCATCGATCAAGCCGAATGCGCCAAGGACCCATTTCGGCGCGACCTGGCGATCGTAGCCGATCGTGAAAGTGCCGCCGACGTCGGCGCCGCCCAAACCGGACGCATTGAAATCCAGCACACCGGCGAACGAGCCTGCGACATGGGGCGTGATGACGTCGCCCCCGATACCCGCGCCGACGTAAACGCCCGTCCATGTCGGATTTAGCACCGGCGCCACTGAAGCGGTCGCCGGTCCGCCGAACTGGCCGAAGCGATAGGCCGCACCGATCCTGACCACATGCTCGGACAGGTCCGTGGTCCAGACCGCGCCGAGCGGATCGACCGTCGTGTTGCGGCCAAGCGCGACGTAGCGGTATTCGCCGCGCAGTGACACGTTGCTCGCGAGGCGATATTCCGCGCCGGCGCCGACTGTGTAACCGTGCGACGTCAGCCCCGATTCCTGCACCGTGAACGAAGGCCCTCCCCCGAGGATCACGTAGTTCAAGTTCCAATTGTTGATGCGCATCTCGCTGTAGCCGGCGAGGCCGTAGAGCAGGATATCGGGCGTGACCAGAAATCCAGCACGGCCGCCGATCGTCCAGCCCTGATCCAGCGACGGCAGCGCAGCACTCAGGCTCTGGCCAAAGAACGGGCTCGACGCACTGGCCGTCGTTCTCTGGCGCGACCAGTCATAATCGACAAAGCCGCCGACCACGAAACGCGGCGCAACCTGGACGTCAAATCCGGCGAAAACCGACAGCCCGAGGTCGGCGCCCTGCAAGCCGTCGAGGCTGAACAAATCCGGGCCACCGCCGACCGGCGCCAGGTTCGACCGTCCGGTCGCGAAGTCGAAGCCCAGTCCGCCGCCGACGTAAAACTGGGTCCAGTTCGCCACGGGCGCCGCTAGCGGCCGCGCCTTCACGGGCAAGTCTGCTGCACAGGCCGCGGTTACAGAAACGGCCACGACATGCGCCGCCCCCAGAACGACAGCAGCGCGTGCCGCCGCCTTGCGCTTCGATTGAACCAAGTCCGCCCCCAATCACCCAGTGCCGATTGCGCCTGTGCAATCGGAACTGTCGGTACTATTGGGCCCGGACGGATTCCGACAAGTGGAGAGACCGGTCGATCCGCAGCGGCCACGATTTTGTGGAACCGCTGTGATCTCAAAACCATAATCTGTGAATGATGGTTCATGCACTCGTCGCAAACGGACGAGCCATCAACTCGCTTTACACGTCCCCGTAGGCCGTCTCGGCCGAGCGCGTAGCGCGGCCGTAGCCCATGATCATGAACAGCGCGCCGATGATCGAGAGATTCTTCAGCGCATCGACCACCATCCTGGCGTTGTCGGGCGCGGCCTGATTCCAGAAATCGGAGAACAGGACGGTCGAGACCGCGATGTAGATGATCATGAGCAATGCGAAAAAGCGCGCGCCGAAGTTCAGCGCAATCATCAGGCCTGCAATGATCTCGAGCCCGCCGCCCGCGATCGCCAGCAGTTGCGGCGTGGTCATGGCGGTCGCCGTCTCGATCTGCTTGGTGTAGGACTCGATGACCTCAGGCACCACCACCTTGGTGGCGATGAAATCGGCCGTCGCCTGGAGGGGAAAGAACTTGGTCGCGCCCGTGTAGATGAACAGCACGGCGAACAGGATTCGCCCGAAAGTCACGAACGCTGGCATGATCGGCCTCTTGGCTCAGGCTTTTTGAAAAAGGCGTCTTGACGAGAGCACCGGGCGATTATGAAGAGTCGTGCGCCGGTTTACAAACGGGGAAATGGCGAACTGCGAGCAATTCAAAGTTGGCGACGCGGGCGGTGCGCCTTCTCCCCTTGTGGGCCTGTTGCGTTATCGGCTTTTGAGGCTGAAGACGTCAGGAGAGAAGGCCTTGGTCCTGGCAATGCCTGCGAAGATCTGTAGTTGTTGCCCTCAGCGGGCAGCTCACGCGGCGATCGTGGCCCACCGCCTCATGTTGAAGGCGATTGAGGCGAGCAGAACTTGCCCGGTCGCCTTGATCAGACCGACGTAGCGGATGCAGGTCAGCCGCATGCGGCGTTTGAGAGTAGCGAAGGTGGTCTCGACCTGGGCTCGGCGGCGCGCGATGAGGAGGTTGTAGCGTTTGAGCCTCGGCGGCAACTCCGGGTGATGCCGGTTGGGCCGACGAGCAATGCGGGGTTTCTTGCCCTCCGCCTTCAGCCGGGCCCGTCGGGCATGGGTGTCGTAAGCCGCATCGGCCCACACCGCAGCTTCATCGCCGCGGATCAAAGCGTCCGCCGGTGTCGTGTCGTTGATGTTGGCCGGTGTGGTCAGTACCGTGCGGATCAAGCCGGATCCTTCGTCGACACCGACATGGGCCTTGTAACCGAACGTCGTGCCGCTCTTGCCTTGCCGCTTGGTGAAGCGGGCGTCGGGATCGTTTGAGGGGCGATCCTCCTTCGGAGGAGCCGACACCGCCTGGATCAAGGTCGCATCCAGCATCGTGCCGCGCTTGAGGATGACGCCGGCATTTTCAAGCTGACGATCCAGCTCACCAAACAGCTTCTCCAGCAGGCCTTGTTCGACAAGCTGGTTCCGAAAGCGGTTCAGGACCGTATGGTCGGGCGTCGCATCCTCGAGGCTCAAACC
>NZ_SPVJ01000061.1:0-37992 GCF_004634465.1 Bradyrhizobium sp. MOS001 | reverse complement strand
CGCACACAGCGGTTTCTCTCTGTGAGACGTCCAGCCCGACGTACTGCTTCATGGGAGCTCCTTCGAATCATTTGATTGCGAGGGCTCAACGATAACGGACCTTGTCTGCCACGAGCGCCGACCGCAATTACGTCATCGTCTGTAAATTTGCCCCCTCATCGGCGTCCAAATTTTGGACGCCGATCCCCCGGCTTAGGGGGTCAATATTGCAGGCCGAATGACAGTCGTTGATCACCTGGACGCCTGCGGCAAGCTCGAGCAGCTTTCGTGCGGCGGCTTCCGGTTCGGCGTAGGAGCGGACTTCAGTGTGTTTCATGTTGCGGCCTGATCTTCTTTCACGCCACGTGCCACGATTCGCAACGCTTGGGCTGCAAGCGGACGTTGAAGTTCTTTGGCTTCTTCCCAAGGCGCGTTCAACCAGGTGTCAACTTCACCCGGCATCGTCAAAATAACGGGCATCGCTTTCGGGTGGATGGCTTCTACTTCAGGGTTTGGCTTGGTGGTTAGAAATTCATAGAGGTCGTTGGTCGTCTCGCCTTCCTTGACCTTTCGCACCGAGGTCCAGTTTGCCCAGATGCCGGCGAAGCAGGCGAGGGGACGGGTTTCGCCGAGCGCGAACCAGATCTCGCCGCCTTCGGCTTTGTTAAACTCGCTGAAGCTTGTGAACGGCACCAGACAGCGATTGTTCGGCCCGAGCCAGCGCTTCCAGTGGCTACTGCTTGTGTTGCGGATGTTGGTCGTGCCGCTGTCCGGCTCCATCCGGAGCAACTCCTTGAAGTCCACCGTTTTGCCCTTGGCCTCGAGTTTCTCGGCACGTTTCTTCGTTGCGTCCATAAGAGCCTTCGAGGACGAAGGCATTCCCCATCGCGCCATGACAATCTCGCGTCCGTCTGGAGCATTGCGGACGATGGGGGCAGGGTAGTCGGGAAAAATGCCGGGCATGCTCGGCAGATTGCCGACGCGGCTATTTAACGCTCCGAACAATTGACGGATCGCATCGACGTTCTTGGTGATCGAGTAGAGATTGCAGATGTGGACGGCCCCCACTTGTCAGGATGTTAGCAGACTTCTGACCTGATCGCTTGCTATCAGATGTCCGGCCTGTTTGCGCGGACAAGGTCCGCTGGCCGAGATGGTGTTCGCTACGCACGCTCCAAGCACATAGGCGACATCGATGATGCCAGTGTAATCTACGGAAGCTCGCGCGTATCGACCGATCGGTCCTTCCATCTACTGCGTCCTGCAAGTTCGTGGGCTATCCGCTGAGCAACCTCGCTCGCGGCGCCGATTCAGATCAAATAGGCATAGCGGCTACCGGCCGGTTGTACACTCCGCCCGATATCATCAAGCGCCAAGCGATGCGGGCGAACTTGTTAGCCAACGCCACCGCGACCAACTTCGGCGGTTTTCGCTCCAGCAGCGAAGCGAGCCAGGGTGTGGGCTTATGACGACCCTTTCGGATATGCCTCAGCAGCGCGGTCGCACCGACGATTAACGTCGATCGGAGCGCTGAATCTCCGGCCTTTGTGATGCCGCCATGTCTTTGCCGGCCTCCAGTTGAATGATCCTTGGGCGTCAGTCCGAGCCAAGCCGCAAAGTCACGGCCTGATCTGAACGTCTCTGGCGGCGGTGCCTTCATGCTTAGCATGGAAGACCCAATCGGACCGACGCCGGGAATCGTCGCAATACGCCTGCTGACGTCATCCTCGCGGTGCCACATCATCAGCTTGGCCTCAATCTTTGCCAGACGAGCTTGGACCGCGGCATACTCTTCCGCCTGAAGGCGAAAGAGGTCTCGCGCCATTTCCGGCAAGCTGTCATCCTCGAGCACCCGCTTGATGAGTGCCGTGACGTTCTGCCGGCCGGCGGGGCCGACGATGCCAAACTCAGCTGCATAGCTCCTAAAAGCATTGGAGAGCTGCGACTTCACGCTGACCAAGCGTTCCCGCACGGTCATCAACATGCAGGCCGCTTGCCGTTCCTTCGACTTCACCGGTACAAACCGCATACTCGGCCGGGTGACCGCCTCGCACAATGCCTCGGCGTCGGCCGCGTCGTTCTTACCGCGCTTTACGTAAGCCTTCACGTACTGAGGTGGGATCAGCTTCACCTCGTGACCGAACGACTGCAGCAGGCGCGCCCAATGATGCGAGCTGCCGCAGGACTCGATGGCGACGAGAACCGGTGGAAGCCGCTCGAAGTAGCGGATCATCTCGGCTCGCCGGAACTGGCGACGGACAACCACCACCTCGTTCTCGTCAACACCGTGAAGCTGGAAAACCGACTTAGAAGTATCCATGCCGATGCAAACAGGAAGATTCATCAGACTTTCCTCTCATCTAGCTGTGACGCCGAGAGCGCCATAGAACCGTGGGGATGAGAGGCCGTCCACACCAGCACATCGTCACGTCTCGGGAGGAGCAGGGCGAGGGCGGTGTGCGAATCGCAGCAGCTTTACGGAAGGGCGTCGTCCCGCCTTAGCAGATTTGTTGCAGCGGAGCCTGCCAGCCAGGTCATGGACAAAGGTGGTGGAGGCGTGCGGCAACGCAGTGAGATCAACGTCGCGTCCAGTCTTGCAGCGGATCGGCTCCTGTGTGAGTTCGTTTAACGATTGTGCGCTAGCGGGATCAATGATGGGCATCGGCGGCTGACGGGTCGTTTCTGCTAAGCTACCTGGCGCACCACCGGAGAAAAACAGCAAGCGCAAGTATGACAACTGGCGTCGATCCAACGACGTGACCCCTGCCACGAAGACACCTTCATCCGTTTCCTTCGGTCGCGACGCGCGTGATTTTAGGCGCGTCCGCTCCGTGTGTGCACGATGATCTTGATCTTCTCGTAGGTTGCCTTGGCCAGCACGGTTCCAACGGTTCGGTTCAGTTCCTTGGCGATCAGCGTGAGTGGCATTGTAGCCGCCAGCGACCTGAGCTTCTCCACCTCTTGCTCAGTCCATTCCTCTTTCCATCTTGGCATTAGTCGGACAATCCCTTCAGGCACCCGAATTGCGCCAATTATGTTTGAAAACCTGGTCTGCCACATTGGTTCCAGTGACTTCACCAGCGGCAATAGGCTTTCCGTTTTCGGTACGCCGGATGGCACAATCTGCACATGCAAACGATGGTAATACAGCCTAATATTGCTGTCGCCTCCGCTGTCCTTGCTCCCTAATCGGCGACGGAGATGTGACGGCTCTGGCGCTCTTTGAGACGCCAGCCAGCCCCAGCCATGCGCCGGAGCCGTTTTTTTAAAAATTCCACGCCTGGAAATCGGGCGAACCCGCGATTTGATCGGGGTATTTTCAAACCCGATCCTCGCCGCGCCAGCCGACCTGCGCGGCATCGCAAATCTCCCGACAGCGATTCCGGCGTTCGCTTCCCAACGGGTTTCTGAAAAATCGGTTGGATCCGCCGCGCAAATTGCCGTTGGCAAACCATCGCAATCGTCAATCCCCTCCAATCGGCCTTGACGCCGCATCGCCTCGGCTTGATCGTTTCTTCAACCGGAGTCGGCCGTCGTCGGTGTGCAGCCGGGCGAGCTTCGCGGCACACCGGCTTCCACCGACCAACACGGGGAGAGGTCGGATGGCGCGAAAAGAGATCGTCAGCCGCTCCCGAGCCCGTTGTCACGGGGACCGCCGAACGCCTAAGAGAGCAAGCGAAGCAGCTCCCGCACGGCCCTGAGCGGGAAACCCGCTTCCGCAAAGCCAGACAGGCCGAGACCGGCTCGAACATGAGCGATTGGCTGAGATCACCCTCGGCTGCAGCCGCCAAATTAAGACAGCTCTAATTGACCTCCACGCAACGAAGCCAGAAGCCCACGGCTGCCGCATGGGAGACAAACCGCTATTATTTTAGCGTCGGAGGCATGAATGCGCGACCCGAACACTGTAGCGCGGATCGTCACCGCTTTGAGAGCAGTCCATGGCGACGACATCGCACGGGTCATGTTGAAGGACGGTTTATCGTTGGCCGTCTTGATCGACGCATTATTGCTTTCGCCAATGAAAAACCACGATGCGGTCAAGCTGATTACACGGGTGCTTAACCTCGGAGATTTTGTCATCACGCCGGACTTCGGTCCTGTCTGGACTCTCAAATATTTCTATGACCGGCCCAAGTCCCTGCACGTTGTCGACGTCGGTGTCGTGACGCGGGACTACGGAGCGATTGCCAGTACCGATATTCACTTGCGATTGATGATAGATGGCAGCTGACAAGCCGGATCGCGCCGGTCGTCTTTTGGCTGAACCGGGAAACCGATCAGGTATGCGTCCGACGGACTTGCTACGCTGGGCCGCACCTATGTGTGCACTTCTGCTCAGTGTGGCTCGATCTAAAATGGTAGTCTCTGACGCTACACTAGTCGATGCGATCACTGCGCATTTGAGTGAAATATGCCTCGAAAACGGGCTGACCCATCTTGGCTCACACAACCGCAACGATTGGCGCTGCGCGCCGTTGCCGATGGTGAGGTCATCGGCATCTTTGATCCGCACCTAAAAGGCCTCACCTGCCATGCCATCAGAGCCAATACGCTCTGGAACCTCTGGCGATCCGGGCTGATCAAGCGCGGTGCCGAGCATGGAATTCGGCAGGTCATGGTCCTCACCCCAAAGGGACATGCCGAACTGGCGATAGTTTCTCCTTCTCCGCTGTGCGCCCCGCCGAAGAGCGAAGGCATCGCTGAACGCAGCGAACAGGCGCTGGCAGCAGCCAAGGTGCGCAGCGTCAAGCTCGGTGGTGCCGAGACTCCGCGCGAGAGCGGGCCGCCTCAGCCCCCACCGAGCCCCTGCGTTCTATAGTTACGCCGCTAGCCCTGAACTTCCACCGGATCGGAAACCGTCCCGGTGACGGTCAACCGTGGGTCCGAATCCGATCCATCTAACGTCGACCGCCCATGGCACAAACTGCACTGTCCAAAAGCGACCGTCGTGATTGAATAGCATCGTGCGCTTCACCGGACCTTATTCACCGGACCTAGATGCCCCCAGCCCCCAGTCGGCGGAGTGCGCAAGGGCCGGGCGCGCCACAGTCATTCGTTTGCCTGGGCCTTCTTGAGAATTTGACGGATGAACGCCGACGACGAGCGCCAGCGCGGGATGGAATTGGGACGGCGATGGGCGGAACACGCCTCGGCTCACGAGCTTGCCACCATGGTTAGCGGCTCGTTCGAGGACCTCGCCCAGATTTTGGCGCCCGACGCATCCGACCAGTTCGTCGGCGGCTTTCGCGATGGGGGCCTGCACGTTTGGCGCGGGGCGTAGTGGCTCTCAGGGGCGATCCTATGGGGCCGGTAGGCGTCAAGATTGAATTTGTACGAGCCTTGCACAGACACGCCGTAACGCTCGGAAGCGAACTTCATCGGGCTGCGACGCCGGGTCGGTGAAGCCGATGACCGTCTGTTGTTAAACGAAGGCCGGCACCTTTGGGAAAGCCACGAAACAATGCTCTCGGTACAGTACAAAACCCATCAATTCATGCGCGGCGGCCACGCGAGGTTCAACTTCCCCCCATAGTACGCCGTTGAACCGTCATATCGCTCGAAGCCGCCTACGATCTTCGCGCTACATGCGCCGATACGTTCGCCCAGCGCCTCTCGATACTGTAAAGCCATTTCTTGCGACAGATACCCGACCGTGGTCGATTCGACTTCGATCCGCACGGCGTCAGGATCAAGGGCGTTGTCATCCTCCGGCACCAACGTAGCCGCGACCTTGGCGTCGTCGTCCTCTCCACCGTTCTCCTGATGAAGCACCCGAAGAGCGTCTTGATAGTGCGACTCACCAACCACCGGGACGATCCAGCCGCGTCCCGGCGCAAGGCGAATGCTTGTCCGTTCAAGGCTGAATAGCCTTCTCAAGAACCCCATTTCATCCCCAACAAGGCTGTGTATATAGAGATTGACGACACACTGGGCCTGCCGGTCAAAATAACTTACAGAAACTGCCGACAGCCGCATCTCTGCGATCACGCGGCTCACTGTCTCAGTTGACGGAGCTTCGGGCGGCCGCCCGAGCCATAGGTGCGCAGCTTGTGTAGATGATCTTGTTTGAGGCACCGAATCGAAAATAAACGCGAACCGGCTTGCCTTCGTAATTTTGATAGTCGATTTGAACGCCGTGGCCCGTCAGGCTCACGTCGTCCAGCGAAAATGAGAGTACTCGCTTCGTTTCGAGCTTAGGTGACCAGTAGGCAGCGATTGCTTCTCGCCCAGTCAGGCTAACGCCTTCGCAGGCGCATTCAAGCACCGCTCGCTCATCATACAGATCGAGCAGCGCGTTGACGTCTCCACGCCGGCAGGCGTCGAGCCAGTCTACAACTGTGGCAACAGGGTCAAAGTCATCCCTAGAAATAGGCATGGAGGTTCCATCATCAGCCGCGCCGCTCCCGGCGCGGGACTTAGATGGACTGTAATGAATGCTGCTTGAACGCATTCCCGCAGAACTACGGGTTGAAGCCCGCCTGATCGAGGCTCATGCGGGGCGATAGATCAGGCCGCAACGTGAAGTCCGATATTGGCGTCTTTTGTCGATGTCTGCCCGCCGACGATCCGGCTCAGCTCGGCCGCGACGCCGTCCAGCACCGCGCGCTTTTCCTTCATCCGCTTGGAGTGATTGTACACTTTGCCGGTGACGGTCGGCACGATCTGTTCGGCCTTCTTGCTCGCGGCGTGGTCGAGGCACTTCGCAATCCATGCGTCGTCGAAGCCGAGGTCGCCGGCCAGCGTCGCTGCCGTCCGGCGCAGGTCGTGCGGCGTGAACGGCTTGAGGCCGAGCAGGGCGCAGATGCCGGGCACCTTGCCCTTGCGGTTGTCGCCGCGCAGCGCGTCCGCCATGGCCTTCCGATGCAGCGGCTGATCGCCGAGCGGGGAGGCGAAGACGTATTGCTTGTTTGATCCCCGCAGGGCTTCCTTGATGATCTCGACCGCGAGATCGGATAGCGGCTGCTGGATCACCCGCCGCTTCTTGACCCGCTTGAGGGGGACGTCGAAGCGCGGATGCTCGCCGTCGAGGTCAAACAGCTCATCCCGATGCGCACCGAGCAGTTCGCGCGACCGCAGCATGGTGATCAGCTCGAATTTGAGAGCGAGGCGGGTCCGGCGGTCCCAAGGTAAGTCTGCGCGGTCGAGACCATGCCAGAAGATCCTGATCTCGTCCTCGGACAGGACCCGCGTGCGGGGATGCTCGGGGTCGAGCTTCGGCAGGTTCACGCAGGGGCTGGCGGTCACGTAGTCGCGGCCTGCTTCCGCCGCCCAGTTGAACAGGCCGGAGGCAGCCTTGCGCATGTGGCGTGCATTGCTGACCGAGGGCCTGCCGAACTTGCCTGCGACGATGTCGTTCGACAGCGTCGCGATGTCGTGCTTGGTGACCTCCATGGCCAATTTCTTGCCGAGACGGGGCCGGATGAGGCGATCGAGGTGGCTTGCCGTGTTCTCCCAGCTCTCCAGCCGGGGCCGCATTTCGCCGTCCGGCTTCTTGACCGGCGTCTTCATCCAGGTGATTCGCTCGTCGATGATCTCGGCGACGGTCTTGCCGCGCTTGGCCGTCGCGGTCTTCTGGTCGCGGAAGGTCTCGGCGAGCGCCTCGCCGCCCATGGACTTGAGGCCGTAGACCTTGCTACGGGCGTCCTCGACCGTGAAGGTCTCAGCATTGTAGACGCCAAGCCAGCCGGTGCGTTGCTTGCCGGTCTCCCGGTCGGTGAACTTGAACGAGAAGGTCGCCACCCCTGCCGTGGTGATGCTGACGTACAGACCAGGGCACTTACGGTCGTAGAGCTTAGTCCGTTTGGCAACGCGTTTCTCGCACATGCGGTCGGTCAGAATGGCGCTGCTATTGCGGCCCCGCTTGCCGGCGGGGGAGGGGGTGATGTTACTATCCATGTGGTTTCGGCTCCTAAGGCTTGGGACCAAAGGGCTCGGCCTTGGGGCTTTCAGTTTGTCGTGCGGACGCTGAAAGGCTTAGGGCCGGGCCCTTATTTTGGTGAAGCCCGCTGAAACGGCCCGCATCAGGGTAGTCGAAAAGCGCTTGTTTTATAGGGTTTTCTTAGTTTCGGCGTGTTTCACCGAATACCAAAATATAGACGTGTGGTCCTGGCCGTCGTTGCAAGCTCTTGCGGAGGCGACAATCGCGTCAACCGGTTGAAGGGGGTCGGTGAGCGTTCATGTGCGACGACGTCGCGCGGACCGGTGAACGTGGAGTCTGCCTCGATGCCGAGCACGACACGGTTTGCGAGTTGGCGATTGTTGCCAAGCTGGTAGCCGCCGGAGAGGCCGGTCGCGCTGGACGGCAGGATCATTCCCTGCTCGGGCAGCGGGTAGGTGCCGGGCCCAAAGCTCGCATCGCCGTAGCCGAAATGGCCGCCGACATAGAAGCCGGTCCAGCCGTAGAGGGTCTTCGCCGTTCGTGCCTTCAGCGGCAGATCGGCGGCATGCGGCTGGGGGCATCCCAAGCCCGTGAGTACGCTTCCAATGGCAAGAAATCGCTTCATTCCAAACCTCCGTGCATCGGCAGCCGCCGATCACTGCTTGCGCCGCTGTCCCAAAGCGAGCCAGGCGCCTAGTCGTCCCAGCCAGCGTGTTCCGGACAGGACCGCTCGAAGACCTTGATGGGAAATCCGTCGCTGACCGTGGAGGATCATGGCGCAATGCAGAGTTCGGCTGGCCATCCGAAGGATGGCCGCCGCCACTAGGCGTCGCAGTCGTGCGAAAAGTGCCTTGAACATCGGGCTCACCATCGGCGACGGCTTACGCGCCAGATCCAATCCAGGATGTCTGAAGCGGCTCAGACGCCGACCATTGGCGCGGCAATCCTGGTGCCACGGTCATCTCCTCGGACCAATGGCAGACCAGTCCATCGTCGTCCGTCGACCAGCGGCAGAAAAGCCGCGGGCGGATCGATCGGCCAACGTTGTGGACGCGTAGATTGTCGTTGGCGGGAAAGGGACCGCTTGCTCTGCGCGCAAAGCGGCAAAGTCCGCGCAACTGAATTCGTGCGATTACCTTCAACATCGCTCACCTCCACCTCCGCATGACGCGGCAGGTCAGTGAGCGGAACGAGACCGCCTATTTGCGGCCGTAATTCCTATCGCTGCCGCCGCTTTCGCGGACGCTTATGTTCTGCGGCTGCGTTGCTCCTTCGGGGAGCGCGGCGCCATAGGTGGTACTGCCCATAGCTCTTCGTCTGGTTGTGATCCGTCGGGAACGGAATGTTCCAGACGGTGACTGGCCCAATATGCCTGCGATCGCGTGGAGTCAAGCACATCATTCTATCCTCCTGGGAGGATATGACGTATCCTCCCTGGGAGGATAGGAGACGCCATGAAAGATCATGCTCACAGCTCGATTTCCCGCCGCCTGAAACGCGCACACGGCCATCTCGAAACGATCATAGAGATGATCGAACAGGAGCGCCCTTGCGCCCAGATCGCCCAACAATTGCAGGCGGTGGAAGGAGCGATCGAGAACGCCAAAAAGATGCTGGTCCACGATCATCTCAGTCATAGTCTTGAACGATCCTTCCCCACCGCGGGGTCGAAGGGCAGGGCGACGCTCAAGGAGTTCAAGCTGCTGGCGAAATACCTCTGAGGCCGTTGACCGATCCTTCGCAACGTGAACTCCCCATGCGGGCCTCATCGGCTATTTGAGCGCGACAACGAAGAGAGCACTCGCTATTTCGCTGCCGGTTTTCCCAAGGTTAGGAGCGGCGAAGTCTGGATCCCAAGCATGGGTGACCAGCAACAGGGCGCACGCGAACGCTACGTTTGAGAACGGCCCCGCGATTAGAATGGCTGCACGCCGTGGAATCGAGAGGCGACCGATTGAGGGGCGAGTGTTCGGCTTTGTTGGCTTGAGAGACTCGGGTCCGTCATAGAAGCCGCACGTTGACCGAACAGGCAGAACCCTGAAGGCCAAAATCGCGCCTGATCCATCGGAAAGTCGACCGATCGTTGGACCCAGTCCAATAGTCACGACCACTGCATTGATGCCGAAGGCGCGGGCAGCAAGCAGATGGCCAAGCTCATAGACGACCAGGGCGCAGTAGCCGCCAATAGCAAGCAAAGGGATCTGCCACATGCTGATCGCCTTCTACGCGCATTGGTCTTTTTGAAGTGACCAATAACGGCCTCTCTGAAAGACCAGGGGGTGTCGTGAAGTTCTCGGGCTTTCGTGAATGGCGAGCACCCGAGAGATGAAGAGTTCGTGGTCCCCGCCGTCGTGTCGGGCATATTGTTCGCACTCCAGCGCGACCAGCACGTCGGGAAGGAGTGGGGTACCGAACTGTCCGTCGGTCGCAGATATGTCGTCCCATTTGCCGGATTTTGCGCGCGCAAAGCGATCGGACAGATGGCCCTGCTCTTCGCCGAGTACGTTTATGGCGTACCGACGGCATAACCGCCATTTCACCAGGCTCGCCGCTTCGAGGTGAATGCTGAAGGCTACGAGAGGAGGGGTTAGCGATACCGAGTTAAACGAACTCATGGTCATGCCCAGTCGCTCGCCCTCGTCGGTCGTTGCGGTTACAACGATGACTCCGGTCGGGAAGTAGCCAAGCGCATCACGGAACTGTCGATTGTTGAAAGTCATGGCTATGTGCTCTCTCAGTCGGCTGCAGGTGTCTACGCTTGGCAAGCGTGGCTCGTATCTTGCTTCGAATCGCCTTGAGGACGTGGCAGATCAGGCTCCTGCTATTCAGCAGGGATCGCGGCTTCGATTTGCTGGGTATGGTGAAATGACGCGCTGTTCGCGGGCAGATCGTAGCTAGCCATCAGCTTGTCGACGGTCTGATCAAGCGATGCCCAGGGTGCGAGCCTCATGCTATGGGCCCGAACGAGGAATGGCGGCCCCGCATAGAAGTTCTCATATTGAACGTGTCGGGCGCCGAACTCCGAGGCCAGTAGATCCCAGGCCAGCTTGTAGAGCTTCATCCGATCCAGCGCGCTCTCATGCTCAGTCGACCAATAAGTCTCAAAAAGAGCGTTCATTTGATCGTTTCCGACGATTGAGATGTCGGCTGGCATCTGGAAGATTGTGCCGCCCATCAACTCTCTTACGGTCGCGCAGATCAGCCCATAATTGTCCTGGCACCAGCTGAGAGCGGCGTAGATGTAACGCTGATTGACCACGACATACCCGTCGCCAACGGGCTGATGATCGGCGACCTGGCCAGCGATCAAGCCGGCGATCGTCGCCTCCATGGCCGCAAGTTTTCCGAGTGTCTCCTGAACGGCGGGAATTCCGCGGACGCCGGCAGATTTTGCAATCTTGTTCGCAAGCCCGACGATCAATTGAAGTTTTGCCCAGAAGCGTACGTTCGATTGATGGTTTCCGAAGTAGTGCCCACCCGTTTCCATGTAGATCGCGCGACTGAGGTCGACGTTTCCGATCGTGAAGACGCGTGACCATGGGACTTTCACGTTGTCGCAGACGAGCATGCAATCGCTCTCGTCAAAGCGAGAGGAGAGGGGGTAGTCGAATGTGTTCGGTGCGGCCTGCTCCATCGATCGTCGTGACCAGAGCGATAGTCCCGGCGCATTGGCCGGTACCGCACAGGTCACGGCTTCCTTGATCCGGTCAGGGGCTAGTGGCGTCAGGTTACCGATCCAGATCTCGTCGCAAAACGCGCCTCCGGTCGCGAGTGTCTTCATGCCGTGGAGAGTGATCCCCTCGTCGTCCGTGGCCGAAACATGAAGTGCCGGCGACTTGAAGAACGACGAGCCGGCGTCAGATGAGTAGTTGCGCGCGCCCTGAGGAGGGTGGGTCGCATAGCTGACATAGAGATCGTTGTCGCGGATGTAGGTGTAATAGTCGAGGAGGTATTGTTTGAAGCCATGGTTCGGAACGTCGAACACTTCGGGCCGACAGGTCATCCCGGTAATGAAAGATCCAACGTGATCTGGGGATCGACCGAACAGTCCGTAGCTGGCATCGGCCCACGCTTTGTGCCCGGCCGTGCGGAATTCGAGGTCTTGGCGGCTACGCGGCTGCTTAAAATAGAAACTGTGACGCTGACCGTCTTCCGAGAAGGAAAGTCGATCGAAATGATCCGGATTGCATTTCAGATCGAACAGGCGCGCGAAGCTTTGAGCCGAATTGCGGAAGGCAGGATGGGTGGTCACGTCATCAACGAGGTGGCCACCGAGGTAGATCTTGCGGCCGTCTCTCAGCGATCGAAGATAATTGGCGCCGGTCCGAAGCATTTTCATCTCTCCAAAGTTAGTTAGGTAAACTAAATAAAGAGATGGGGCCTTGGAGTCAAGCAGGCTTCCTTGGGGTTATCGCGCTGCTGTCCGTCGCCGACGCTTGGTCGGCTGGCGCAGCGCAGCCTCACGTTGGTCTGCGGCGACATCGTTCAGGACCGAAATCGCGCTCTCGGCACGAGAGATCAAGACGCTTAGCTCGTTGGAATAGGTGAGGGCGCTATTGCTATCGAGGTGCCCGTAGAGCGCGTCATTGACCATTTGCTGTATGGGCGCAATCGCCGAAAGCGAGGACACGCCCTTATCGGTAAGTTCGAGAAAGCTGACCCGCCTATCCTCTGGATTGACGACCTTGGCCAGATAACCCTGCTCGACGAGGTCGGCGATCTCAACGCTTGCATAGGCGTCCGTCACATGCATCTCGCGCGCTGTCGATCTGACGGTCCATTGCTGCTTATCAGTCAGACGTCCCACGGCCTGCATGAGCACATACTGAAAAGTGGAAAGGCCGACCAGAGAGGCAAATCCGCTACGAACGGTCTCAAGCAGGCTGGAAAGCACGAAATGCTGATGGGTGATCCTCCGCACCAGCATGTCAGTCCCATCGACCATGAGCGTGGCGCGGGAAATCGTCGGCGGTAGTTTGGGGGCGCGAGGCCGGGTGACTGCCGCACCTGGCTTGGCCTTCGATACGCGCTCCCTCGACTTTGTCATCTCAACTGTTCCTCAGAAGGCCGTAGCGTACGAATCGCTATCGTGCCGCCCGCGCGGGCCAATCGTCGATTAGCATGCTTTGGCCCATGCCAACAGGGAGAGCGGCCTTGTGGCCAATCGCCTTGAGGACCGCCCAGCCGAGGCAAAGATTGGAGGAAAGCACCGGCTTGCCTGTGGCGCGGACGATGTCTGGTATGGCCCGCAAGGTCGGGGCGCCAGTGCCGGTCAGGACAATCGCGTCGGCCGAGTGCCAGTCCAGGCGCAGGACCGCTTCGACAACCTTGGAGGCGCGTAGCTTATATATGTTAAGCGTGTCACTGGAGCCGAGGTCAATTCCCCCTTTCGCCGTCAGATCAAAGCCGGCCTGTGACCAGAACGAGAATGATGCCTCCTGCAGCCAGCCCGGGTAGGGTCCAAAGAGGGCAATGCGCCGCGCCCCGAGCTCGGCGAGAGCAAGCTCAATGGCTTCGGCCGAAGAGAGAATAGGGTAGCCGTATAGCCGGGAGAGCTGCTCGAACTCCCGGCGCACCTCGTCATGACCCAGCAGGTAGGTCGTTGCGGTGCAGGCGAAGCCAAAGGCTCCGAGCCTGATTGCGCCAAACCCCTCGAGGCTCTCCCCCAGATTGAACAAATAGTCTGAAAACCTCTTCCGGGCGTCGACGGGATCACCGCGGAGCCGTGTGGTGAGGCTCAGCACGTCCGGTGGCATAAGTGCGGCCATTTCAGGCTCTACGGTCGGATTGGACTGTGGCGGGGCGAAGCCAACAATGCCGCCGGATCCGTACTCAAAATCATTGGACATCGTCGCGCTCCATCAGCTTCTCAAGGGATTTAAGCAGGTCGCTGGTTGGAAGTACGTCAGCGTATTTCTGGGCCATGTCGAACAGGTTCACACCATGAGCGATCGTGCTGCGGTCGTAGACACACTCCTGCGGCACGGCGACGTGAAAATTGTAGGAGAAGGCGTCGACCACGCTGGCGCGGACGCAGCCTGACGTCGTGCAACCCGTCATGATGAGGCTGTCGACCTTGAGGTCCACGAGATGGCTCACCAGAGTGGTGCCAAAGAAGGCGCTGGGGTGTTTCTTCGGTATCAGTATATCGCCGTCGATCGGCGCGACTTCCCGGACAAAGCGGTAGCCGACGGGCGGAATCGTCATGATCGAGGGGACTTTTGCCGCAAGCCGGCCGCCGTCCTGCAGGACCTTCGGCGCGACATGTGGAAAGAGGACGGGCCAACGTTTCCTTCTAAATAGTTCCAGCACTGTGCTGATGTGCTTAACGGCCTGCCATGCGACCTCGCCGCATGACGTCGGATATTCCTCGACCGCTTGCCAAAACGGCAACGGCAACGAGCCGGTCGTTCGATACTGCACGTCGATAATGAGAAGCGCAGGCCTGCGCCCCATGCCCGCCGAGCGGCCGAATCCGGCTGCATCGTAAGCTCGTCGATCTTCGTCAGTGATGATGCCGTCCCACGGTCGCACGTCAGATCTCCTCTATAAAATTAGTTTGCAAAATTAAATATCGTCGGATAGCGTGGCGGTCAATAGAGGAAGCGAGGAGGGCCCATGGCCAAGTTTGATACAAAGATGGATCGTTATCCGTTCGTGCCAATCACGCAGCGGCCGACCTACGATTGGCCCGATGGCAAGAGGCTCGCTGTTTATTTTGCGATCAATATCGAAGCCTTCGAGTTCGGCCGAAACCCTGGACCGGACTTCACGACCATGCCGGCTCCGCCGTTTCATCGCGGCTATGCTTACCGGGACTTTGGTAATCGGGTTGGGATCTGGCGCCTGATCGATCTCTTCAAGGAGTTCGACATTCCGCTCTCGGTGCTCGCCAATACCGCCGTCTACGATGCCTATCCCGAGCTCATGGCTGCGTTTCGACGGCGGGGCGACGAGTTCGTCGGTCACGGTCGCACCAATTCGGAGCGGCAGATCGACATGACCGAGGCTGAGGAACGCGACATGCTGAGAGAGGTTCGGCTCCGCTTCGAAAAGGAAGAGGGGGCGGCGCCGCAGGGGTGGCTCGGACCCTTCATCTCGCAGAGCACGAAAACTCCAGAGCTGCTGGTCGAGCAAGGCTTCGGCTACATGCTCGATTGGTTCTACGACGAGCAGCCGCAGCTGTTCAGAACGGATCTCGGCCCCATTCTCAGCGTGCCGTATCCATCTATGGAGCTGAATGATCTGCCGGCCGTCTTCAATAGAAGGGTCAGCGACGCCGAGTTTGCCGATCTTCTGGTCGATGCTTTCGATCAGCAATTGCAGGACTCCGAGAAATATCCGCTCGTCTTCTCGGCCGCACTCCACACCTTTGTCATGGGCCAGCCGCACCGAACCCGAAAGTTGCGGCGCGCGCTCGGGCACATCGCCTCCCACCGCGACAAGGTCTGGATCGCGACGGCCGGCAAGATAGCCGCTCATGCGCTCTCGCTGCCCAAGGGGACGCTTCTCAGCCCCGAGATCGCAGGGACGAACATTTCGCCTGAGCATTCATCGCATCGCGCAAGCGGCGTCTGATCTCCCGGGAGATGCTCGATATGGTGAAGCGATATCTCGATAAGTCTGCCTCGATCGAAATAACGGAGCGGCCATGATTGCTCAGCAAATTGTTAATGGCCTCATGCTCGGGGGCGTGTACGTGATGGTCGCCGTCGCCTTTACGCTGGCGATCGGTGTTCTCAACTTCCTCAATTTTTCTATTCCTGGCATTTTCATGGTTGCAGGAATGGTTTCGTGGGCCGCGCTGAAGAGCGGCCAGCACTGGTTGCTCGCGTTCGGCTTCGCGCTAATGGCGAGCGCCGTCGTGGGAGTCGCCGTCTATTTCCTGACTTATCGGCCGAGCAGCGACAGCGACCCGGAGGTTCCTCTCGTCAGCTCATTGGGATTCCTGGTTCTCCTCGAGAACCTGATCGTCTTGTGGTTGGGATCTGATCAACAATCCTATCCCGCGATCATTGCGGATTTTAATTTCAGAGCGGGCTCGATCATCGTCGGCGGAGCTCAGTTTCTAAGTCTGGCACTTTCGCTCGCGTTTGTGATCGCACTGTCCCTGTCGTTGCGGTTCACGAACCTCGGGCGTCAGGTCAGGGCGATCGCCGAAAGCCGCCGCACGGCATCGATTCTCGGTGTGAATGTCGGCTCCGTCGTCCCTAGAGTGTTCGTGCTGAGTGCGCTGTTTACAGGCGCCGGTGGCATCCTCTTCGCGATTAGCTACCTGCAGGTGTCCTCGTCCATGGGGGAGAGCATCGGGTTCAAGGGTATCAGCGCAATGATCATCGGCGGCATGGGCAACATCTGGGGAGCGGTCGCTGGCGGCCTGCTGATCGGGCTCGTCGAGATATTGTCGACGCAGTTCCTTGGTGCCGACTTCGTCAATATCGGCGTCTACGGCTTGCTCCTGGCTTTGCTGATCATAAAGCCTGACGGGCTTTTTGGCATCGCTGTCGCCAGGGAGAAGCTCTGATGTCGGGCTATCTGACCGGTCTCATCGTGCTTCTTGCTCTCAACACCATCGCCGCTTATGGCGTCTACCTGCCGATGGCCGCGGGACAGCTCAATCTCGGAATCGCGGGATTCATGGCGATCGGCGCCTACGCCTCTGCATATCTCACCAACGTGTTCGGATGGCCGGCCCTTGCCGCTATAGCGGCTGGCGGGGGGGCAGCGGCAATTCTGGCGTTCGTGGTTGCGATGCCAATCCTTAGGACCCAGGGCATTTATCTGTCCCTTGCAACCTTTGCTTTGGGACAGGTCATCTGCGCGATATTGCTTAATCTGGAAGTTGTCGGCGGTGCCGCCGGCTATCCCGTCTCGACCCACATCGAGGCCTCTACGGTCGTCGCCGTGACAGTGGTAGTCGTCTCGCTCGTATATCTGATGTCGACGACACGAGTGCCGATCTATCTCGCGGCCGTGAAGAATGATCCATTGGTCGCCGACCTCCTGGGCCTGAATGTCAAGGCCCTTGGTGTCGCCGCACTGACGGCTGGCGCGACCATCGCCGGCGTAGGCGGGGCACTATATGCGCACTACTTCAATTACGTCGAGGCGCAGTACTTCGGCGTGATGCTGAGCACCTACACCGTGCTCTACGTACTGCTCGGTGGGACCCAATCGGTTTTGGGGCCTCTCGTCGGTGCCGCGATCTTCACGATTGTACCGGAAGCACTGAGGTCCAGCTCGCAGTGGCGATATGCGATCTTTGCACTTTTCATCATCCTCTTCATGGCCCTGCGCCCGCAAGGGCTGATCACTCGTGGACTGACGCGTCGGCGCGCGCAGGCAGCAGTACAGGGCGGAACAACCGCGTCATGAGCATGCTCCTTTCGATGCAAAATCTATCAAAAGCGTTCGGCGGTCTCGAAGTCGTTCGCGAGCTCTCCTTCGACGTGCCGGAGCGAACAGCAACCGCACTGATCGGTCCCAATGGTGCCGGGAAGACGACCGTCTTCAACCTCATCAGCGGTGTGTACCCGGTCACTTCGGGGAGCATTCGGTTTCGCGGCTCGGATATCGTGAATCTTCCGTCACGCTACCGAATCAAGCGCGGAATCGCTCGCAGCTTTCAGAATATCCGCCTGATCCCCCGTCTGTCAGTGATCGATAATCTGCTCATCGGCCAGCACGTTACACTGACGCGGCCTTTCGATGTGATGCGGCCATTTCGATTGGTTCGGGATCACGAGTGGATCTGCGCGGCCAAGGCCGAGCTTTCGGCGTTCGGTCTAGGTCAGTATGCCGATGAACCCGTAGGTCTGCTCCCTTACGGGATCCGCAAGCGCGTGGATCTCATCCGGGCAACCCTGTCGTCGCCCTCGGTTTTGATGCTCGACGAGCCGGCTGCGGGTCTCAATGCATCGGAAACACGCGAATTGCATAGCCATCTCGATATTCTGAAGGATCGGGGAGTAACCCTTCTCGTGATCGAGCACGACATGCAGTTCATCCGATCGGTCTGCGAGAAAATTGTCGTGCTGAACTTTGGCTGCAAAATCGCAGAAGGATCATTCGACCAGGTGAGGACGGATGAGCAAGTTCGTGAAGCTTATCTTGGGGTGGAGCAGGCGGCATGAGCGGATTGATCCTCGACATTGAGCAAATGTCAGCGTGTTACGGGCGGGTCGAGGCGCTCATCGGTGTTTCGCTGCAAGTCGCGCATGGTGAGATCGTGACCGTTGTCGGTGCGAATGGAGCCGGCAAGAGCACTCTGCTCCATTCAATTCTCGGAATAGTCTCGCCAGCGAATGGCAGGATTACTTTCGCCGGCGCGGACATCACCCGCTGTCCGATTCACCGTCGCATCGACGCCGGGCTCGTTCTGGTGCCGGAGGGCCGTCGGATCCTGGTGTCCATGACGATCGAAGAAAACCTGCTTCTTGGCGCCCATATGCGGCAGGACAAGACTGCTGTACGGCGCGAGATCGATGGCATCTATGATCGGTTTCCAAATCTCGCGCAGCGCCGAAATCATGATGCATCATGCTTGTCTGGTGGGGAACAGCAGATGCTCGCGCTCGGCCGCGCAATGCTGGCGAAGCCGCAACTCCTGATGATGGATGAACCATCCCTCGGCCTGTCACCCTTGTTTGTCTCGAAGCTGTTCGAGCTCATCCGGGAATACAATCGCGAGGGGCTCAGCGTGCTGCTGATTGAGCAGAACACCGCAAATGCTCTGAGGATCGCTCACCGCGCGACAGTGCTGGAATTGGGCCGAGTGGCCCTCGAGGGGAATGCTGCCGCCATCGCTGGCAGCGCTCGCCTTCAGGAAGCCTATCTCGGCGGCGCGGCTCGCGAGGTTACGGAGATCGATCACAAGAGGAAGTCAGCAGGGAGGCGTTCATGAAATACAGAAGAATTCTGGCGGGAATCGCAATTGCAAGCGCGCTTGCGTCGGCGGCGTATGGGCACGAAAGGGAGTTGGTCATCGGGTTGTCGATGGCCAGGACCGGTACGTTCGTAAGTGTGGCGAACGCAAACGAAATTGCCGTCGATATGGCCGTTGACGAGATTAATCGCGCCGGCGGCGTCAACGGATCCGCAATCCAGCTCGTGAAATTCGATACGGCCGGTGACCCCAAGCAATCGGTGCTCGCGGTGGAGCAGTTCGCTCGTGACAACGGGGCCCTTGCCATCGTCGGCCCATTCTCGTCGAGCGAGGCGCGCGTGGCATTTTCGGCCGGAGAACGGCTCGGGATCGTCCAGATGTCGATGTCATCTTCCGCACCTGGAGTAGCGGCCCCATTCAAGTATGCTTTCCGGAATACTGTCGATGAAGGCCTGGTCATCGAGATGGTTCTCAAGGCCATGCGCGCCAAGAATCTCAGCATGGGGACTGCGGCGATTGCTTACGCGACCGACGACGCCGTATCCAAGGCGGTCGGCACCACGGTGCTGCCGGAGGCGCTGATTAAAGTCGAAGTCCCCGTCGGCGGATTCGTCGATTTTCCGTACAAGGCGTTCGACATGTCGGCTCAGGTCTCGAAGCTCGCCCAGCTGAAGCCCGATATCGTCGGCGTTGGGGCTCCCCCCGAGGCCATGATCAATCTGGCCAAGGAGATGAAACGGCAGGGCGTTAGCGCTCGCCTGTTCGCGGGCACGACGGTCGGCGATCCCGACTTGCCGGTCCGGTTTGGAGATGCGGGCGAGGGGACGATCATTGGCTCACCCTTCTATAGCGATCTCAACGATGCCGTCCGGGCCTTTGCAAGGTCGTTTGCGACCCGGGCAGAAGCCGCCAAAATCGGCCGGACGGTGCCAAATCAGACTGATATATCCAGCTACGATATCGTCTACCTCTATGCGGAGGCCATGAAGCGCGCTGGCGTGACGGGCGAGCCGTCCAAAATCGCTGCTGAGCGCACCGCTGTCAGGGACGAACTGCGGAAAATGAAGGATTACCCGGCTCTCGGTGGAAAAATCACATTTCGGGAGAATGGTGACGCGATCAAGCCCATTTACGTACTTGAGGCCAAAGGCGGACACTGGACTCTGTTTGATCAGCGTACCGCAGATTGAACACGGCTGGACGGTGCCGGATCATCGGCACCGTCCAGCCACTGCCATTACGACGGATGATCCGGCACCAGGACAGCTCGTCCGACAACGCGGCCCTCCCTGAGATCGGACAGTGTCTCATGAGCCCGATCAAGCGGCCTGGTCACAATCGGCATTTGGTCCACGCCTGTCCGCACCAGACTCATCAGCTCGATCAGATCTCGTCGGCTACCAACGAATGAGCCGGACACCGTAATGGCCCTTAAGGGCATTGTTGCCAGCGATAGCGTGCGCTCGCCGCCAAAGAGACCGACGATTACATAGATTGCGCCCTTGGCGAGGGTCGCCATGGCGAGATCCCATGAAGCCGGCGATCCGACGAAGTCGATGATCGCATGAATGCCTCCCTGGGCGCTCTCGGCAAGGAGTTTGGCAAAGTCATCTTTCGTAGGATCAAGAGCTGCAATGGCACCTGCTGCCAGCGCCGCACTGCGCTTATCGGGATCAATGTCCGCAACGATCGCGCCGGACCGCCCCATCGCCTTCAACAGAGAAAGGCACATCAGGCCGAGCCCGCCGGCCCCGACAATCAGGATTGGCTTTCCCAGGCGGTCGGGGCCGAGCTTCTTCAGGGCGGAATACGCCGTCAGCCCCGAGCACGCATAGGGCGCAGCCTGCTCCGGCGGGATCGCAGGAATATCGATGAGGTATCGGGGGTGGGGGACCAGGACGTGGTCGGCATAGCCGCCTGGGCGCAATACGCCGAGATATTGCGGAGTCGGACACAGATGCTCGTCGGAGCTCTTGCAGACCTGGCACTCTCCACATCCAAACCAAGGATAGACCAAATAGGTTCTGCCCATTTCAGCGAGACGCATGGCGTCTTCGCCCGCCGCAACCACCGTGCCAACGACCTCGTGGCCCATGGTGTGCGGCAGCTTTTGTCCCCGGTCGGACATCTTCATCATCTTGCCCCCGCCCAGGTCATAGCCGCCTTCCCAGATATGAAGGTCAGTATGGCAAACGCCACAGGCGTTGACCCTGAGAAGGACTTCGTTGCCCTTCGGGACGGGCGTAGATGTTTCGACGCATTCGAGGGGAGCCCGGTATTGGGTGAGCGCGAGACTTTTCAAATGTTCCTCCGTTGTGAGTGAGCCTGAACGACGCCTTGCCCTTTTGCCTTCAGCCGCCGCGCGTCGATCTTCGTGCTTTCGATTTCACCTTTGACGTCGTGATGCGAGTCGCGGTCCGATTGACATCCAGGTGACGCTTCTATAGCAATATAGTTAGGTTGGTTAAATAACTAAATGAGGCTGAGATGTTTGAGAGGGCACTGAAGAATTTCGATATCGGCTTTCTGAATTCCGGGACGTACGCGCATGGCGACGGATGGAGCCCGACCGATGGCAGGATCCCGTTCGATGCGGTCGACCCGGCTCAAGACAAGGTCGTAGCCCAAATCGCTGGCGCCAACGAGCGCGACTACGAGCGCGTCATTCGCTGCGCTCAGGCCGCGCAAACCGAGTGGGCAACCGTTCCTGCTCCGAGGCGAGGAGAACTGGTCGGGCGGATAGGTTCACTTGCTGCAGAGTACCTTGACGACCTTGCAGCGCTCATCGTCCTCGACACAGGCAAGGCGATTGGCGAGGCCAAGGCCGAAATCCGCGAAGTCATCGACATGGCTGCGATGGCGGCGGGTCAATCGCGCATGATGTATGGTTTCGTTCAGCAATCGCAGCGCAGCAAGCACCGAATGTACGATCAATGGCTGCCGCTGGGCGTCGTCGGCGTCATCACAGCCTACAACTTCCCGGCATCGGTCTGGGCCCAGAATGCCTTCCTTGCTGCTATCGGAGGCAATACGGTCATCTGGAAACCTAGTCCAAAAGTGCCACTCACCGCGCTTGGCCTGCAGCAGATCTGCAATATGGCGATGAACGAGCTCGAGCTCGACGGTGTCTTCTCGCTTTTCATGCCCGGCGATAACAGTGTAGCGGAGCTGCTCATCCACGATAAGCGCATCGCTTTGGTATCGTTCACCGGATCAAGTGCCGTTGGCCGGAGGGTTGCAGACGTCGTGGGCAGCACGTTGGGCCGCCGCTACCTGCTCGAATGCTCAGGCAATAACGGATGTATCGTTGACCAGACCGCTGACCTCGCGCTGGCCGCGCGGAGCATCGCCTTCGGTGCCGTCGGCACGACCGGCCAACGCTGCACGAGCACAAGACGCGTCATTGTCCAACGTTCGGTCGCGAAACCTCTGATCGAGCTCTTGAAGCAGGCCTTTGGTCAGATCACGGTCGGCGATCCCAGGGAGGAGGGAACGATTGTCGGCCCCCTGGTGGACCGCGACGCAGTGATGCTTTTTGAAAGGGCCGTTCGAAACGCAAGGGATGCTGGAGGAAAGGTCATCTTTGGTGGAAAGCGTATCGATCGTCCCGGCTACTATGTCGAGCCAACGCTGATTACAGACCTACCTCACGACTTGCCTTCTGTTCAGAAGGAAACCTTTGCTCCGATCCTCTATGTCTTTATCTACGATACGCTTGAGGAGGCCATTCATATCAACAACAGCGTACCTCAGGGGCTCTCGTCAGGCATTCACAGCACGGATCTATCCAATATCGAGCTGTTCCTGTCTGCCGCGGGAAGCGACTGCGGCATCGCAAGGGTCAATATGGGGACGACCGGCGCCGACATCGGCGCTGCGTTTGGCGGCGAGAAGGAGACAGGCGGCGGACGCACTGCTGGCTCGGATGCCTGGAAGGGCTACATGCGAAGACAGAGCGTGTGTGTCAATTGGGGAGGGCTGTCTCCCTGGGATGCCTGCATCCGTCTCTAAATTAGCAAGCCGACTTGGGCTGCGTTGACGTCAAGAATTGGCCTCAAGCCGTCGCGGCTTGAGGCCGTGGCTCGTATGCGCGCAGACCGAGTTTCGGGCTCAAAGAACGATCCCTGAGGGATCAACCGGTCGCGTCAGCGCAACAGTCGGATCCAGCCCATCATGAACTGGACGGAGAACATCTTTCAGGAGTTTATTGACGCCCTTCAGACGGCCATGGACGAGGACGAATTCGAGCGGATTGCCACGCGAGCATCCCATGGTCTCGGCTTTCGCTGGTTTGCCTATCTCAGCATTGTCGACAGCTCGCTGAAACTGATCTCGTCCTACCCGAAATCCTGGACGAGCCGATATCTGCGCCACCGCTATCATCGGCTCGATCCGGTCGTGCTCCGCGCAAGAGCCGAACACGCGATGTTCACCTGGGGAGCATCGTCCGGATCAACCCGTCCAAGAAACCGTGAGCAATCCCGCTTCTTTGAGGAAGCAACGGGATTCGGGATCAAGTCCGGAATAACGGTGCCGATCAGGGCAGGGTTCGGCCGCATGGCGGCCTTTACGGTCGCGACCGATGATGCCCTGATGGAGCCGGACCTCCTGCTTGCGACGTCGAATGACATCGTGCAACTGCTCGGGCTCTATTTCCATACGCATCTGCGTGGGCGAGTCCCCGCGAACCAGACATGGCGGGAGGGCCAGATCCTCAGCCAGCGCGAGCGCCAATGCCTTGCGTGGGCCGCTCTCGGCAAGACAGTGTCCGAGACAGCCGTGCTTGTCGGCGTCACCGCGCGCACAGTGGCATTTCATCTCGAAAACGCACGCCGCAAGCTCGACGCGGTTTCGATCACCCATTGCGTTGCACTGGCGATCCGGCGACGGCTATTGCCCTGACGCAACGAGGCATCTTCAGATCCCTGTGTTGACGCGCCAGCGCGTATCGCAATCCGCTATCTTGTGGAAAATTGACGCTGAGTTGGCTCTCGTTGGCGCAAGCTTCTGTTTGGTTGTGAACCTGTCAGATAACACAGGCGCTGCTTACGCCGCTCTCTGGTCTGGTGGGCTTTCCCTCAACGGAGCTTGCCATGCACGCTGTTACTCTCGATCTTCGTCAAACCGGATCTCAACTCGATCTCTTGGTGCAGATGTTCCGCCTGCGCCGTCGTGTTTTCAGGGATCGTCTGGATTGGACGGTCTCAGTCTCCGGAGATCTGGAGATCGACATCTACGATGCGCTGGCACCGACCTATGTCTTGGTCGTCTCCGACGACTATGACGTCCTGGGGTGTGTGAGGCTGCTTTCGACCACCGGTCCCACCATGCTCGCGGACACGTTTCCAATATTGCTTGGCGACAAAGAGGCGCCGAGGAGCGAGCTCATCCTGGAGAGCTCGCGGTTTTGTGTGGATACCGATCGAGCCGTTGAGCTTGGCCCACACGGAATCAATCGTGCGACGTTCGTACTGTTCGCGGCAATGCTCGAAACGATGCGGGCGAAAGGTGCAAACGCAATCGTGACCGTTACGGATGTGCGGATGGAGCGCATCTTGAGACGCGCCGGCTGGCCGCTGGAAAGGCTGACAGAGCCGCGCAAGCTCGGCCAGACAACCGCGCTTGCGGGATATCTCCGGGACTCCGATTTGGCGCTTGAGGCGATGTACCGCCAAGCAGGGCTCGAAGGGCCCGTCGTGCGCAATCAGCCCGAAGGCCGCAAAGCCGCGTGATCGGGCGCGGCACCGCGCGTCAAGGAGCCCGCTTGTGCTGGCAGACCCCCGCCAGAGTCGCGTTGTCTTGCTAAACCTCGCGCGCGGCAGTACGGCGGGAGTAGCAGAGCGTTTCCCTGTCCGCTGCGGCGGAAGCCTGACGCTGCTCCCGGTCTGTCACGAAATTCTTGGCGCAAAGTCGATCGCAGTCGGCGAATATCTGGCAGACCTGCTGCCGGTGGAGGTCGCGGCTTCGATCGAACACCTCAAGTCCGACGCTCTGTCGCCGTGGCGCGACCCAGGATTTTCCGCTCACTTTGCGGAGGCAGACGTCGGTATCATTTTTCTCGGTGGCGGGTTTCTGGAGGAAGAGGTGCTGATCGCAGCGCTTGAGGGTGCTAAACGGGGTTACGAAATGCGACTACTCTCGGATCTCGCGTTTGCGCGAAGGGAGACGGACCGCCAGTTTGTCGCAGATCGCTTGGCGCACCACGGCATCGTTACCACCACAATTCGCCAAGCCTTGTTCGAATGGGCGGTGGTTCTCGATGATCCGGCGATGACACACAGGATCCGGCAGTTGCTGCCTTGATTGGGCGCCCTCGCAAGCGTTCGCTTGCTGGCCGGGCTCTCGTGAACCGAGCCCTGTCCGGTCTCGGCCTTCCGGCTTCGATCCCTGACGCCAAGGTCCGCGCCAACCGGACGCGTGCGACGTTTGTGCTGAAGAGTATTTTCGAACGATGTGGACCTCGTTCGAACGAGAAACGAGTCGCAGGCAAAATCTGAGCTCACGACCAAACCGCATTAGTATCTGAGCCGAAAACGACGTGTGAAATGCCTTCTGGCAGGGCTGGCCGCAAACAGCCCATTAAGTTGCTCCTAAAGGCGGGGGCGGCGCTCCCGTATTGTCCCGAACCGGAAGGCAGCAAGCGCGCCCCTGTCAGCTCCTTGTGAACACTGTGTGCTTGGCGCGATCCTCTACTTTCGCTTCGGCCGCGCCGGTACAGCCTGCCTCTGGCGCTCGGGGCTGTCCGGTCGCTCTTCGACGCACGCGCTATACGATCTGTCTGCTGTCTTAACGCGACCTGAGCGATCAGGGGGCGGGCTGTATACAAGCCATGGCGCCTTCTTATGCGCGTTGCCAAAAGCTGATGCAGCAGACAAATCCATTAGCCGCGTTTATGCGGCGAATATTTACTTCCAATTTTACTTCGCGAAATCCCGTCAATAGCCTTGAGCGCAATTGATCACATCGCAGCCGGTCAATGGCGATCGGTGCGGGCGTTCATCGTAACCAATGAGGGTTGCCATGCTTGACAGGGATAAGCGGACATCGACTTCCGATCCGGCGGGAACGGAAGTGAAGTCTTCGAAAAAGCTGAGCCGGCGCACGCTGTTGAGGGGTGCTGCGGCAGTTGCGGGCGCAGCTGTGGGTTCGGATGCGATCCGCGGATTCCCGACCATCTGGGCGCAGGAGATCAAGGACATTGAGCTCCGTCATGTCGGCGTCTCCTATTCGGTGGTGAAGGCGATCGGCGACCAGGCGGCCAAGGATCTCGGCTTCAAGGTGACGATGCAGAACCTTGATACCTCCGCTGCCATCAATCGCTTCATAAGCCAGCCAAATACGGTCGATATCGCCGATCTTGAAGGCTGGCAGGCCAAACTCGCCGCCAAGCGCAGCGTGATCCAGGGTATCGAGGTCAAGAAAATCAAGGAGTTCGACAACATCCTGCCGATCTTCACCAAGGGCGAGATCGACGGTCACAAGATCCCGCGCCAGGGCGTTTCGCCCTACGAGGCGATGTATATCTCCAAGCCCGACTCCACCGATCTGCATGACGGCGTCACGGAATGGGCGACCTTCCTGCCGCAGGTCTACAACGCCGATTCCATCGGCTATCGGCCCGACCTTGTCGGCCATGAAGTAACCGAGTGGAAGGACCTGATCGATCCGAAGTTCAAGGGCAAGGCGGCGATTCTCGACGTGCCCGCGATCGGCATCATGGATGCTGCGCTCTGCTTCGAAAGCGCCGGGCTGATCAAGTACGGCAACAAGGGCAACATGACCAAGGAGGAGATAGACTTTACCTGCAACAAGCTAATCGAGCTGAAGAAGCAGGGCCAGTTCCGAGCGACCTGGACCACCTTCGACCAGTCGGTGCAGTTGATGGCGGCGGGTGAGGTGGTCATCCAGTCCATGTGGTCGCCGGCGGTCGCCGCCGTGCGCGTCAAGGAAATCCCCTGCGTCTACGCGCCGGTTAACGTCAAGAACGGCAAGGAAGGCTATCGCGGCTGGTGTAACGGCATGGGCCTGATGAAGCACTTGTCCGGCAAGAAGCTCGACGCGGCCTACGAATATCTCAACTGGTATCTCTCGGGCTGGCAGGGCGGCTTCGTTGCGCGTTACGGCTATTACAGCCCGGTGCCGTCGACCGCGAAGAAGTTCCTCACACCGGCGGAATGGGCGTTCTGGTACGAGGGCCAGCCAGCGCCCGAGGTGGTCAACGATCCCTATGGCGTGCCGATGGAGAAGACCGGTACCAAGCGTGACGGCGGCTCGTTCCTGGACCGCGTCAAGAACATCTCGTGCTGGAATACGCTGATGGACGAGGCCGCGTACATGAACAAGCGCTGGAACGATTTCAAGGTGGCCTGAAACCTGCTTTCCGCGACCTGACGACGGCATCGGCGCGGTCGCGCGCCGATGCGAGAAGACCGAGTTCGAGGCCGATATGCAGCCGAGTCCAATTTCAACTCAAGCTCCGCCACGCGACAATCTCGCCGGCTGGCTCTATGTGTCGCCGCTGGTCCTGGTGCTCGTGCCGTTCTTCGTGGCGCCTATCTTGGTCGTACTGGCGGCGAGCTTCTTCGCCACTGACGGTTTTGGCGGCCTGACGCCCGACTTCACGCTGGCGAGCTACGTCGATGTGCTGCATTCGGCGCTGACGCTGAAGCTGTATCTGGCGACTATCAAGTTCACGGTGCTGACCTGGATCTTCACGCTGATCATCGGCTTTTTTGTCGCCTATTTTCTGGTTTTCCACGTCCGTAACCAGCTGCTTGCTATCGGCCTGTTCCTGCTGTGCACGGTGCCGTTCTGGACCTCGAACATCATCCGGATGATCTCCTGGATTCCTCTGCTCGGCAAGGAAGGCCTGATCAACCAGGCGCTGTTGACGCTAGGCGTAATCCGCCAGCCGCTTGAGGTGTTGCTGTTCTCCGACCTTGCGGTGGTCATCGCCTATGTCCACCAGCTCACGATCTTCATGATCGTGCCGATCTTCAACTCCATGGCGCGGATCGACAAGAGGCTGATCGAGGCCGCGATCGACGCCGGCGCCAGCCGTTTCGACATCATGCGTCTGATCGTGGTGCCGATGTCCAAGAGTGGCATCGCGCTCGGCACCATCTTCGTGGTCTCGATCGTAATGGGCGACTTCTTCGTGGTGAAAGTGATGTCCGGCGGCGGTTCGGCCTCGGTGGTCAGCGCGTTCTACGAGGACGTGGGCGTGCTGCAATATCCGACCGCGGCGGCGAGCGCTGTACTTCTGACCCTCGTGCTGGTTGCGATCGTCGCGCTGATCCTACGCACGGTTGATATCCGGCAGGAGATCGCGCGATGAGCGCCGCTCTCGCCGACATGCCCGAAACGGCCGCGCCCGCGACGAGGAAGGCGATCGCACCGAGCAAGGGCGGCCGGCCCTGGACCTTCTACGTTCTTGCGACGCTATTCGGGTTCTACGTGATCGCGCTCTACGGGCCGATGTTCTGCATTTATGTCCTGTCGTTTCAGGATATCCGCGGCGGCCTCGTGTTCCCGATGAAGGGCCACTCGCTGCATTGGTTCGTCGATCTCTTCACGCAGGTGCGGACCGGCGACGTCAAGGGCTCATTCGACCGCTCGATCAAGCTTGCGGTCATCGTCACCGTGATCACAGTGGTGGTGTCCTTCCTGGCAGGGCTCGGCTTCCGCAAGCGCTTTCGAGGCGACACCGTCGTGTTCTACATGATGATTGGTAGCCTTGTTGCGCCCGGGCTGGTGCTCGGTCTTGGCACCGGCCTGCTGTTTCAGGCGCTCGGACTGAACGCCAGCTGGTACACCTCGGCGCTCGGCGCGCAGCTGTCCTGGACGCTGCCGTTCGGCGTGCTCGTGATGTTCGCGGTGATGTCGCGCTTCAATCACGTCTGGGAGGAAGCGGCCTACGATCTCGGCGCCAGTCGCTGGCAGTCGATCTGGCTGGTGATGATCCCGGTGCTGGTGCCCGGCATCGTCGCGGTGGCGCTGTTCGGCTTTACGCTCTCCTACGACGAGTTCGCGCGCAGCCTCCAGACGGCGGGCTCGCTGAACACGCTGCCGCTGGAAATCTGGAGCATGACGCTGAATGTCACCTCGCCCTCGCTCTACGCGCTCGGCACGGTGACGACCATCGTCTCATTCATCGTCATTGGCGCGAGCCTGGGCAGCATCGTGCTGATCCAGAAGAGGCGCGGCAGCAGCGCAAAGGGCTGAGCTGGAATATGAAGAGCGATCGCGGTGATATCGAACTGGCTGGCGTCGGCAAGAGTTTTGACGGAGCGACCTACGTGGTCGACGGCGTCAACCTCAAGATCGCCGACGGAGCCTATTGCTGCTTCATCGGCCCCTCAGGCTGCGGCAAGACCACGATTTTGCGCATGATTGCGGGCCATGAGGACCCGACCGCGGGCGAGATCGTGATCGGAGGCCAGAACGTCGTGGGGCTTGCGCCGGCCCAGCGGCGCACGGCGATGATGTTCCAGTCCTACGCGCTGTTCCCGCATCTCACCGTGCGCGACAACATAGCCTTTGCGTTGCGCGTGCGCGGGATGTCGAAGACCGATCGCCTGCGCGCCGCCGACGTCATGATCGAGAAGGTCCGGCTGACGCAATTCGCTGACCGCCTGCCGGCGCAACTTTCTGGCGGTCAGCAGCAGCGTGTGGCGCTGGCGCGCGCGGCGATCACAGAGCCGCGCGTGCTGCTGCTCGACGAGCCGCTCTCCGCGCTCGACGAGCAGCTACGCGTACAGATGCGCCAAGAGCTCAGGCGGATGCAGCGAGAGCTCGGCATCACCTTCATCCATGTCACCCACACCCAGCTCGAAGCGATTGCGCTCGCCGATCTCGTGGTGGTGATGGAGCAGGGCAAGATCAAGCAGGCGGGGGGCGCGCGCGACGTATACGCCCACCCGCACGACCGTTATGTCGCCGAATTCATGGGCGGTCAGAATGTGCTGTCGGGGCGGGTGGAGAAGGTCAACGGTGCAAGCTTTACACTCGCACAGGCCGCGCCTTCAGGAATCGAAGTGCCACTCCAGGCGCGCTCGACTGTCTCCGTGGGCGACAAGGTTGATATCGCTGTGCGCCGTGACGACGTCGCGCTGGTCAGGCCGGGCCGGGAGTTGCCGCCCGGCTGCAGCACGTCGCTGCCGAGCCGCGTGCTCGCGATCGAATATCAGGGCTATTTCGTCAAGGTCATGCTCGACACCGTGCCGGACGACGAGTTCGTGGCTTATGTACCGGAAAAGACCTTCTTCGCAGATCCGTTCACCGTCGGCGATGTCGTCATGGCCACATGGGCCACCGGCAGCGCACTTCCACTAGCCTGAAGACCCCATCGCGCACAGGAGTATGACCGTGCAGATATCCTTCACTCTCAACGACCGGCCAACCACCGTTGACGTCGAACCGGCGACGCTCGTCGCCGAGCTGCTGCGCGAGCAGCTCAATCTGACCGGCACGCATATCGGTTGTGACACCAGCCAGTGCGGGGCCTGCGTGGTGCATCTCGACGGCCTCCCGGTGAAGAGTTGCACGCTGCTCGCGCCTGCGCTCGACGGCGCGACGCTGCTGACGATCGAAGGGCTGAGGAGTGAACCCGGCTCGAATCGGATGCATCCGATGCAGGAGGCGTTTCGCGAACATCACGGCCTCCAGTGCGGATTCTGCACGCCCGGTATGTTGATGACGGCGGTGGCGCTCGCCACTGAGAAGCCAACGCTGACGGAGGCGGACGTCCGCCACGGCCTCGAGGGCAATATCTGCCGCTGCACCGGATACCAGAACATCGTCGTCTCAGTGATGGCCGGCGCTGCCGCCATGAACGCTGCCAAGGGAGAGTGACCATGGGCAATGTGATTGGCATTGGCGCCTCACCGAAGCGCAAGGAGGACCAGCGGTTCCTGACCGGCCGCGGCAATTACGTCTCCGACATCAAGCGTCCCGGCATGACCGCGGGCGTGTTCGTGCGCTCTCCGCATGGCCACGCGATTCTGCGCGGCGTCGATAAGAGTGCGGCGCTGGCTTCGCCCGGGGTCATTGCTGTCCTGACCGGCGACGACGTCAAGACTGACGGACTGGGTTCGTTGCCCTGCGGTTGGGGCATCTCGGACGCCAAGGGCGTGCCGATGAAGGAGCCGCCGTTCCCGATGCTGGCTCAGGGCAAGGTGCGCTTCGTCGGCGACATGGTCGCCTTTGTTATCGCCGATACGCCGGAGCAGGCCAATGCGGCAGCGGAACTATTGACCGTCGACTACGAGGTCCTGCCGTCCGTAGTGGGCGTGCTCGAGGCGGTCCGGCCGGGCGCACCCCAACTGTTTGATGATGTGCCGAACAACATCTGCTGCGACTGGGAGCTCGGCGACAAGGCCGCGGTCGAGACCGCCTTCCGCAAGGCCGCGCATGTTGCAAAGCTGAGCCTGGTCAACAACCGCCTGATCGGCAACCCGATGGAGCCGCGTGCCGCGATAGCCGAGTACGAGCCGGGCACCGACCGCTTCACGTTGTGGACCACCAGCCAGTTCCCCCATGTCGTGCGCTTCCTGATGGGCGCTCTGGTCCTGAACATTCCCCAGCACAAGCTGCGCGTGGTCGCTCCGGATGTTGGCGGCGGTTTTGGTGTCAAGCAGTTCCACTACGGCGAAGAGGCCGTCATCACCTGGGCCGCCAAGCGGGTGATGCGGCCGATCAAATGGGTCGCGAGCCGCTCGGAGGGCTACGTTTCCGATCGTCACGGCCGCGATCACGTCACCGAGGCCGAACTCGCGCTCGACGAGACCGGAAAATTCCTGGCGTTCCGCGTCAACACGCTTGCCAATATGGGCGGCTATCTCTCGACGTTCGGGCCGAACATCCCGACCAATCTTTATGGGCCCTTGCTCGGCGGTGTCTACACCACGCCCGCGATCTACTGCAATGTGAAGGTGGTGTTCACCAACACCGTGCCGGTCGACGCCTATCGCGGCGCGGGCCGACCCGAGGCGACGTTCGTGCTGGAACGCATCGTCGATGTCGCAGCCAGCGAGATGGGCATCGACCGCGTTGAGATCCGCCGCCGTAACATGATTCCGAAAGAGGCCTATCCGTACCAGACGCCGGTGCTGGTGCAGTACGATTCCGGCGATCCGATGGGGTGCCTCGACGGCGCGCTGGTCGCGGCCGACGTCAAAAATTTCGGCATCCGTAAGGCGGCCTCGGCCAGCAAGGGAAAATTCCGCGGGCTCGGCTACTCGACTTATGTTGAGGCCTGCGGCCTGGCGCCATCGCGTTTTGCGGGACGGCTCGGCGCGCGCGGTGGCCTCTATGAGAGCGCCACGGTGCGCGTGCATCCAACGGGCCAGGTAACGGTCATGATCGGCACGCACAATCACGGCCAGGGCCATGAGACGACGTTCGCGCAGATCGTCTCGGAGAAGCTCGGCGTCTCCTTTGAGAATGTCGACATCGTGTTCGGGGACACCGATCGCGTGCAGTTCGGCATGGGCACCTATGGCTCCCGCTCGCTGGTGGTCGGCGGCGCGGCGCTGTCCAAGGCGACCGACAAGGTGATTGCGAAAGGCAAGAAGATCGCGGCGCATCTGCTCGAGGCTTCCGAAGTCGATATCCAGTTCGAGGCCGGAAACTTCTCAGTCGCGGGTACGGACCGCATCAAGTCGTTCGAGGAGATCGCGGGCGCTGCCTATGTGCCGCATAATTATCCCCTGGAAGTGCTGGAACCAGGGCTAGAGGAGCAGGCCTACTACGATCCCGTCAACTTCACCTATCCCGGCGGCTGCCACATCGCCGAGGTCGAGGTCGATCCGGAAACTGGCACGGTGACACTGGTCAACTACACGGCCGTGGATGACGTCGGCACGGTGATCAATCCGATGATCGTCGAAGGCCAGTTGCACGGCGGCATCGTCCAGGGTGTCGGCCAGGCGCTGTTTGAGAGCGCGGTCTATGACGAGGGCTCAGGCCAGCTCTTGTCTGGTTCGCTAATGGATTATTGCATGCCGCGGGCCGATCACATGCCGATGATGAAGGTTGCGACCCACTCCACGCTCTGCACTCACACGCCGATGGGTGTGAAGGGCTGCGGCGAAGTCGGGACCATCGGCTCGCCGGCAGCCGTCATCAACGCGGTGGTGGATGCGCTGTCGCATCTGGGCGTGACCCATGTCGACATGCCGGCGACGCCGAACCGGATCTGGCGCCTGCTGCAAAATGCGTCGCTGCCGGTCGCGGCGGAATAGGGAGAACAACAATGAAATCGTTTGCCTATCACCAGCCGGCCGAGATTCCCGACGCGGCACGATTGCTGACCTCGATTGAGGACAGCAAGCTCGTAGCTGGCGGGATGACACTGATTCCGACCCTGAAACAGCGGCTGGCCAGTCCCGTCGCGCTGGTCGACCTGTCGAAGCTCGGATCTCTCAAGGGCATCAACGATGACGGCGCCACCGTCACGATCGGCGCGATGACGCCGCACGCCGTTGTGGCTGCCTCGAGACTGGTGCAGGCAAAGATCCCCGGGCTTGCGGCGCTGGCCGCGATGATCGGCGATCCTGCGGTACGCAGCCGCGGCACCATCGGCGGTTCGGTCGCGAACAACGATCCGGCTGCCGATTATCCCGCCGGCGTGCTCGGCCTCGGCGCGACCATCGTCACCAGCACGCGCGACATCGCGGCTGACGATTTCTTCCTCGGCCTGTTCGAGACCGCGCTCGAACCGGGCGAGATCATCACTGCGATCCGCCTTCCAGTGCCGCTCAAGGCAGGTTATGCAAAATTCAAGGCGCCGGCGTCGCGCTATGCGCTGGTTGGCGTGTTCGTCGCTAAATTTTCCGACGGCGTTCGCGTGGCTGTGACTGGAGCAGGGTCGGGTGTGTTCCGCGTGCCGCCGATGGAAGAAGCGCTGTCGCAAAAGTTCGATCCGTCCGCGATCGCGGCGATCAAGGTCGACACCGACGGCCTCACCTCCGACATCCATGCCGAAGCCGACTACCGTGCGCATCTCGTCACGGTCATGGCCAAACGTGCCGTCGACGCGGCGCTCAGCTAGCTTTTTAGGGTTGATGATGACTGATGGTTCCGGCCGAACGGCCTTCCCGCCAGCGCCGACTGGCCTTGGCGCGCTTTCTGCAACCGAGATCATGGCCGGCTATCGGCGCAAGACGTTTACTCCGCGTGATGTCGTGGACGATACGATAGCTGCGCTCGAAGCGACGCATGAGGCTTGCAATGCGGTGGTGACGCCGATGTACGGGCAGGCGAGGGCGGAAGCCGACCGCGTCACCAAGGAGATGCGCGCGGGCGAGGCCAAGGGGCCACTCGCCGGCGTACCGGTCACCATTAAAGACCTCGTCTTTGTTGCGGGCGTGCCAGCCTATGCCGGCTCGCCGATGAACAAGACGTTCGTGCCCGACGTGGATGCCGCGGTGGTGTCGGCGCTGAAGGCATCGGGCGCGATCATCACCTGCAAGACTACGACTTGCGAGTCCGGCTACAAGCTGACGGCCGACAGTCCGGTCACGGGTACCACGCGAAATCCCTGGAATCCCGGTCGCACCAGCGGCGGCTCGAGCGGCGGCGCGGCCGCGGGCGTTGCCGCGGGCTGCGGCCCGATCGCGATCGGCACCGACGGCGTCGGATCGATCCGTGTTCCATCATCCTTCTGCGGCGTGTTCGGGCTGAAGCCGACCTTTGGCCTCGTGCCGCGCTCGCCCGGTTTCTCGCCGCCATCCTGGGCCTCGCTCGCGCACACCGGACCGATCACGCGGACGGTCGCGGATGCCGCGCTCACGCTGGAAATTATCGCCGGCTACGACATGCGCGATGCCGCAAGTCTGCCCGTGCCGTCCCGTCGCTTCGACACCAACGCTGTTCCGTTGAATGGCGTTCGTATCGGCGCCAGCGCCGATCTCGGCTACGCCGCGGTCAGCACCGATGTGCGCGCAGCGTTCAACAAGGCGATCGCCGTTCTCGATGCCTGCGGTGCACAGGTCACTATCGATGGTCCGGGCCTCGATGCCGGCATTTTGGAACACACGCTGAAGCCGATCGCCTTCACCGAGCAGGCGGCGGCGGTTGCGACGAAGACCACGGCTGATTTGGCCAGCTCGGAAGCCGATTATCGCGACGTCGTTACCGCCGGCCGCCACTACAGTGGCACGGACTATATCGAAGCTAGCTATCGGCGCGGCCAGGCGCGCAATGCATTCCTAAAGCTGTTTGAGCGGGTCGATGCGCTAGTGACGCCAACGGTTGCGGTGACCGCGTTCGAAGCCGGCAAGATCGGCGTCGGCAAGATCGACGGTAACCAGGTTGATCCGCATCTCGGCTGGTCGCCCTTCACCTGGCCAATCAACCTCGCTGGCCTTCCGGCCGCGACTTTGCCTTGCGGTTTTGACCGGGATGGCCTGCCGATTGGTCTTCAAATCGTCGCGCCCTGGCTCGACGAGCCCACGATCTTCCGCATCGCTGCGGCGTTCGAGCAGGCGCAGCCCTGGGCAAAGTTTTGGCCGTCGCTGGCGCTCAACGAGATAGGGCGAACGCGCGCGAAGGCGTAGTGCTAGGACAACTCGATCGGTACCCCGCGGCCGTTGAGCTCTTCGTCGAGGCGCAGATAGTGCGCCAGATAGTCGTGCAGTGCGGTCGCGGCTTTCGAAGTCGCGCCGCTCGATTTGTAGAGCAGCAGCTCGATCTTCGGCAGCGGCGGCAGGCCCTCGTTGGGACCGATCTGGCGCATCGTCGGCACCAGCGCGCTGCGGCCGAGCACGGTGACGGCCATGCCGGCGAACGCGGCGGCCTGCAGGCCGCCGACGCTTTCGCTGACGCAGGCGATGCGCCAGCGCAGATTCGCGCGCTCTAGCGTATCGATGGCATAGTCGCGATAGATGTTGCCAGGCGGCAAGAGCGCGAGCGGAATCGGGCGCTCCTGGTGCGCGGCGGATTGATCACCGGTCATCCAAACCAACTGCTCGCGCCGCACCACCTGGCCCCCGGTGAAATCATTCATCCGTGTGACCAGCGCGATGTCGACATCGCCGCGCTTGACGAGACCGACCAGTGGCGTCGAGAGCGCGCAGTTGAGCTGGACCTGCACGCGAGGAAAGGATTTTCGGAACACGCTGAGGATCGAGGGGAGCATGAAGGCGGCGTAGAGATCCGGCGTGCCAAGCACGACATGGCCCTCGATTTCCTGTGACGCAAGTTGCGAAATCAGTTCGTCATGCAGCCTCAGGATGGATCTGGCGTAAGTGAGAACCGTGCTGCCGTCATCGGTCAACGTCAGCCTGCGGCCGCCATGCTCGAACAACTGCTTGCCGGTGAGCTCCTCCAGCCGCTGCAATTGCAGGGTGATCGCCGGTTGGGTGCGGCCCAGCCGTCGCGCGGTCTCAGTGATGCTGCCGGTCTCGACCACCGAGATCAGCGATCGGAGCATGCGGATGTCGAGACTGATGAGGTTCATGCGGCGTCCATGTCGCCCAGAATTTATGCAATTTCCATGCAAGCGTAGCTACAGGCAATTGCGATCAGCCGAACCAGAGAAAACGAACAGCCGGGCAGGGTGGAATACCCCTGTGCTTTTGAAAAAGTGCCGTAAGATGTTGTTAACATGTTAGGTTTTTCTCACTAAGCGAGCGGGGCACTCTGCTAAGGTGCCTCTGAAATCCGGAGTGCGGCTTGGCAAAATGGACCCCAGAGTGGGGATGCGCCACGAAGAAATTTCCGGAAAGACCATCGATGCTCGCCACAACCTTCGGAAACTGAAGAACCGGTTATGGGGCGCCGCTGTCGCGCTGGTTCTGTGTAAGAATGCCGCACCGATCAAATCCGGAGCAAACTCATTTCTCAATTCTTATTCGGCCTGGTCTATCTCCTTATCCTGACCCGCTTCATCTGGCCGCTGCAGTTGCCGCTCTCGATCAAGTTCGCAATGGCAGCGCTTGCATTGGTCGCATTGCAGTTTCACCGGTGGAGCAAGCTCTCGTCAGGCTCTGTGTTCTCTCCGGAATTCCCGCGACCGGTTGTCGCTATCTTCAACTGGGCTTTCGGCGCGCTCGTTCTGCTGGCGCTGCTTCAAGTGATGCTCGATGCCGGACTTCTATTAGGGTTGCTGATCCACGGCGGCCCCCTGAGCGCCCCCGACGTTGTCCGCTACGGGTTGGCCGGGTTAGCATCGATTGCGGCTGCGACCGGCGTCCATCAGGCAATGAGGATTCCGCCGCTGAAGGACGTCGAAGTCCGCGTCTCCGGACTTCCGCGGCAATTCGACGGTTACACCATTCTGCAACTCACTGATCTTCACATCAGCCGCCTCTTTCCAGCATCATGGGCGCGCGCTGTTGTCGAGCGATCAAACAAGCTCGGCGTGGACTTAATCGCCATCACGGGAGATCTGATCGATGGCACGCTCGAAGCGCGACGCGCCGACATCGAGCCGTTGCGGGACTTGAGGGCGCCCGACGGCGTCTACGTGATCTCCGGGAATCACGAATACATTTTCGGCTACAGCACATGGATGGCGCACTTCGCCGCGTTGGGACTGCTCTCGCTCGAGAACAGGCACATCGTTCTCGAGCGCAATGGCGGTAAGTTGGTCCTCGCTGGCATCACCGACCGGGCGTCGCGCCATAGAGGACATCCCGACCGCGATCTCGCTGCGGTCCTTGAAGGCGCTCCAGAAGGTGCTCCTCTCATTCTGCTCGACCACCAGCCAGGTGACGCACGAAACGCCGCGGCGCTTGGCGTGGCTCTGCAACTGTCCGGACATACGCACGGAGGACTGATTCTAGGGCTCGACAGGTTGGCCGCGCGCGCCAACGCGGGTTACGTCTCGGGTCAATACGACGTGGACGGGATGACGCTCTACGTGAATAACGGCACGGCCCTATGGCCAGGCTTCGCGTTACGGCTCGGTCGACCATCCGAATTGACGCGGATCACGCTCCGCCGGGTAAGGTGCAAGTCAGGCAATGCTGACTGATCTGCTCGTAGCCTGTGCCGCAGCTGGCTATCTTGGTTCGCTGGTTATGCGTTGATCGCTAGGCGGAGGCAGATGTCAGTCGGCGTATTGGCGTGTCGTCCGCTAATGGGATGGTCCGGCCGTGCTCCTGCCCCGCCAGCGATAAGCTGGCCAGGGGCGCCAAGACAAGGAGCACGCCATGTCCCAGACACTCAATACCGCGATCGCCGTGATCGGCATCGATATCGGCAAAAACTCGTTCCATGTCGTGGGCCACGATGCGCGCGG
>NZ_SPVJ01000060.1:0-38911 GCF_004634465.1 Bradyrhizobium sp. MOS001 | reverse complement strand
CAGACGTCACAACCCCGTCCTCAAGGCCTTCTTTGAGCGCCTCGTGGCCAATGGAAAGCCGAAGCTCGTTGCCCTGATTGCCGTCGCCCGCAAGCTGCTGACCATCCTCAATGTCATGATCAGGACGAAAACACCATGGCAACCCGCTTGACAGCGAACACAGTCGCTCACCCGTCTCGCCGCTACGCGGCGAGCCACCCTCTCCCGCAAGGGGAGAGGGTAAGGGCGGTGCGTTCAGCGTCGAGTTTTAATCCCACACCGGCGCAAAGCCTGGATTGACGCAACGCCTGTCCTTGGGCAACGCCGCGATCTTCTTGCGGTCGGCATCGTCGAGCGTGATCTTCAGCGCATCGAGATTGGCCTGCTGGCTCTCGCGGCGCGAGGCCTTCGGGATCGCAGCGACACCGTTCTGGTCGAGCAGCCACTTCAGCGCGACATGCGCGGCGGTCGCGTTGTGCCTGGCGCCGATCTCGGCCAACGCCGTATCTGACGCGATGCGTCCTTGCGCGAGCGGGCAATAGGCGACCAGCGGGATCGATTTGGCGTTGAGATAGGCCAGCACCTTCGATTGATCGAGCATGGCGTGATATTCGATCTGGTTGCAGGCGATCGGCGCCTTGATGTCCTCGACCGCGATCTTGAGCAGCGCCGTGGTGAAATTGGCAACGCCGATCGCCCGCGTACGCCCTTCCTCCTTCAGCTTCATCAGGGTCTCGAACACCGCGCCCCAGTTCGCGGATTTCGACGGCCAGTGCACGAGGTAGAGATCGACATGGTCGAGCCGGAGCTTGGTCAGGCTGGCGTCGAAGGCGCGGCGGATCGCATCGGGGCTGAGATTCTCGTGCCAGACCTTGGTCGTGACATGCAGCTCGCCGCGCGGCAGCCGGGCCGCGGCGAGCGCGGCACCGATCGGCTCTTCATTGGCGTACATCTCGGCGGTGTCGATGTGGCGATAGCCGATCGACAGCGCGCTCTCCACCGCCGCGCGGCAGGCATCGCCCTGCATGCGGAAAGTGCCGAGGCCGAGCTTGGGCATGCTGATGCCCTGTGTCTTCAGATGATCCATGAGCTAACTCCTGACGTATTTCAGCCGCCGAACACGCGGTGGGGCCGCAAGGGCAGACTCTTCGGTGATGGAAAAGAAGTGGCGGGAATGGAGACTATAGCGCAGGAGACGCGAGGCGGCCAATCAAGATCGGGTTAGTGCTGGGATGCGCGATCCGTCCCCACCGTCATGCCCGGGCATAGCCGTCCGAAGGACGGCGTCGCTTCCGCTCGCCTATGCCCGGGCATCGACGTTCTCAGGGCCGAGCAGCAGGGCGTGGATGGCCGGGTCAAGCCCGGCCATGACGACGGAGAGAGTTGCCCACTCACGAATGCTGCGCGACCACGGCCGGGCGCGCCTGCGGCTGCGGCACGATGTCGACCGACCAGAGGTCGCGGTTGTCGACGTCTTTCAAGGTCACGGTCATCACGCCGCTCGCACCGTCGATATCGACCCTGCCGAAGAACTGCAGGCCGAAGCACGGCGCGAGGTTCTCCCCCTGCGCCTCGCTGCAGCCGTTCTGGTACATCGCGACCGGGCCAAACGTATTGTCGAGCTCGCCCGGACCCCAGGTGCCGGCATGGAGCGGGCCGGAGACGAACTCCCAGAACGGCTCAAAATCCTGGAATTGCGCCTTGTTCGGATCGTAATAATGCGCGGCGGTGTAGTGCATGTCGGCGGTGAGCCAGACGATGTTGCGGATGCCGGCGCGCTTGATGGAGCTGAGGAGGTCGGCAATTTCATGCTCACGCCGATCGGGCGCTCCATTGCCGAGCGCGACGGCATCGAGACTGACGAGGCCGATCGGCAGGTCGGCCGCGATCACCTTCCAGGTCGCACGCGAAGCGGCAAGCTCCCGCTTCAGCCAGGCGAGCTGCTCGGCACCGAGAATCCAGCCGCGATGGTCCTCGCCCTTGTTCCAACTGTCGTCACGGTAGCTGCGCATGTCGATCATGAAGACGTCGAGCAGCGGACCGTAAGCGATCTTGCGATAGACGCGGCCCTGTCGCGCGCCGACGTCGCGGATCGGCATGAAATCGAAGAAGGCACGGCGGGCGCGCGCGACCAGGCGCGGCGTGCCGTCGTCCTCATAGCCGGCGTCGTCATAGCTGCCGGTCGGCGACCAGTCGTTGGTGACCTCGTGGTCGTCCCACTGTGCGAACATCGGCACCTCCGCATGGAACGCGCGAAAATGCTCGTCGAGATGGTTGTATTTGTAGTTGCCGCGGAATTGCGCCAGCGTGTGCGCGGCCTCGGCTTTTTCCTCGGTCACCAGATTGCGCCAGGTCTCGCCGTTCGGCAGCTTCTGCTCAGAGGGAATCGTGCAGTCGGCGTAGATGTGATCGCCGGAGTGGATGAAGAAGTCCGGGCGATTGTCGAGCATGGTGCGATAGCTGCGATAGCCGCCGCGCGAGATGTCGATGCCCCAGCCCTGCCCCGCGACGTCGCCTGACCACACGAACGAGATCGATTGCCCTGCGGCCGGCGCTGTGCGGAAATGGCCGACGCGGCTTTCGCCGGCAATGCCGGTGGCGATGTCGTCGAAGCGCACGCGATAGAAGATGTCCTGCCCGGACGGCAGATCGTTCAGCAGCAGTTTTGCGGTGAAGTCGGCATCGGGCAGCGCGTCGCGCGAAGCTGACGCCATGATCGTCTTGAAACTCTCGACGGTCGCGCATTCCACCTGCATCCGCGCGGGCCGGTCGGCGCGCGCCCAGATCACGGCGGAGCCATCCGAGACATCGCCGGACTGAATGCCACCCGCGATCTGCGGGCGATCGGCGGCGCGGCTGATGGATGGCTTTGCGAGTGTGTCGAGCGCGGCAACGGCGAGGCTTGAAGTCGAGCGGACCAGGAACTGCCGCCGGGTCCATGCGCGCGAGGCGCGGAGCGTTGCCATTCAGGAAACCTTCGTCGAATCACGACGGAAGGTGCCTGCGCTCCTTGACTCCTATCCTGACGGTTTCTTGACTCCGCGCCTACGGTTTTGCGACGCCCGGATGACGCGAGAGATCCGGCTAGTGCTTCCAGTTGCAGATGCCGCCGGTGCGGCACGGCCAGGTCTGGATGCGGGTGTCCATCGCCTGCGCGTCCAGCGGATTGCCGCGACGATGTGCAAGCTTGGTGCGCGCTGCGCCGCGCGGCTGGGCGCTCCTGGCATGAACAACCTTCGGCCCGGTCACGTGCACGCGCTCGGCGGCAACTTTCTTCGGCACGTCGATGGGTTCGCCGCGCGCCTGCGCCTCGTTGCCACCCTTCGCCTCCAACGCGACCGGGGCGAACTGCGTCTCGGGCCCAAGCCGCTTCGGCGACAGCACCGCCTTGGAGAGATCGAGACCGAGATATTCGTCGGGCTTGTAGTCGTCAGCGCGCGCAATGCCGCCCCATGCGAGCACGAGGGCAACGGCAACTGCAAAAGAAACGCTCTTCAGGACCACGGACGCCTCCTGAAATCACTTATTTCAAGGGGTAATTTACCTCTATTTAGGAGGCGTCACGCGCAATTCCAGCGGCCAAGTGCCGCCGTGGTTAAGAAGTTTGGCGGTGTCAGGCGACCTTTCGCGCCGCACCCGTCCCGTCCAGGAACCCCATCAGGCGGCTGCGGATGATCTCTTCCGCCTCATCCATGATGCGATCGACGAGCTCCTTGCAGGAGGGGATGTCGTGGATCAGCCCTGCGACCATGCCGCAGCTCCAGGCACCCGCGTCCATCTGGCCGTCCAGCATGATCTTCGGATAGACGCCCGCGACCTGGTCGTGGATGTCGTCGATGCTCAGCTTGGCGCCCTTCTCGCGCTCGATCTCGAGCAGACGATCGACGTTGGCGTTCTTGAGCACGCGCTCGGTGTTGCGCAGAGCGCGCATGATCAGGCGGGTGTCGAGCTCGGTTGCCGCAACAAGCGCGTTCTTCACGTTCTGATGCACCGGTGCTTCCCTGGTGGCGATGAAGCGCGTGCCCATGTTCATGCCGGCCGCACCCAGCGACAGCGCTGCGACGAGGCTGCGCCCGTCCGCCATCCCGCCGGAGGCGACGAACGGGATCTTCAATTCCTCCGCCGCGCGCGGCAGCAGGATCATGTTGGGAATGTCGTCCTCGCCGGGATGGCCGCCGCACTCAAAGCCGTCGACGCTGACGGCGTCGCAGCCGATGCGCTCGGCCTTCAGGGAGTGGCGCACGGACGTGCATTTGTGGATCACCTTGATGCCGGCGGCCTTCAGCGCAGGCATGTATTGTTCGGGGCTGCGCCCCGCCGTCTCCACCGCCTTGATGCCGCCTTCGACGATGGCCGCGATGTATTCCGGATAAGGCGGCGCCGCGAAGGTCGGCAGGAAGGTGAGGTTCACGCCGAACGGCTTGTCCGTCATGTCGCGGCAGCGCGCGATTTCCTTCGCGAGCAATTCCGGCGTCTTCTGCGTGAGACCCGTGATGATGCCGAGCCCTCCGGCATTGGAGACGGCAGCGGCGAGTTCGGCAAAGCCGACGAAATGCATGCCACCCTGAATGATCGGGTGCTCGATGCCGAACAGTTCGGTGATCGCGGTCTTCACGTAGGGGCCTCCCGGATTTCAGTTTGTATTGGGATCAGTCTAGCCGCAGTCTTGCTCCGCGGTCACCATTTCTCTCCGAAGGGACGGATCTCCATCTCGAAGGTCCAGGCGCTCTTCGGCTGCTGATAGAGCTGCCAATAGGCATCCGCGACAGATGACGGCGGCATCAGAAGATCGGGATTATCAATCGCATTCGCCCCGAGCGCTTCGAGCCGGCGCTGCCGCACCCACTCGGTGTCGACGCCGGAATCGATGATGAGATGGGCGACGTGGATGTTGTTCGGCCCGAGCTCGCGCGCCATCGCCTGCGCCACTGCGCGCAGTCCGAATTTTGCGCTGGCAAAGGCAGCAAAGCCGCTGCCGCCGCGCAAGCTCGCCGTCGCACCGGTGAAGAAGATGTTGCCGCCACCGCGCGGCAGCATCAGCCGCGCCGCTTCTCTGCCGGCCAGGAAGCCGGAATAGCAGGCCATCTCCCACACCTTCCGGAACACGCGCTCGGTGGTGTCGAGGATCGGGAAATTGACGTTGGCACCGACGTTGAAGATGCAGACTTCGAGCGGCGCATGCTGGTCGGCGTCATTGAGGAAGGAGATGACCTCCTCCTCTTTGCGTGCATCGAGCGAGCGCGCGTGAATCTCGCCGCCGGCGGCCTCGATGTCCTTCACCAGCGGCGCCAGCTTGTCGCCGTTGCGGCGCCCGGCAAAGACCGTGAAACCTTCCGCGGCAAATTTCTTGGCGATCTCGGAGCCGATGAAATCGCCGGCCCCGATCACGGCGGCTGTCGCGTTTCGCTTGGGCAAGGTCACCTCCTCCTGTGGGAACGGCATGTGATTGAGCCGGAGGCTATAGTTCTAAAATAGAACTGTCAAACTACAGGGGTGAATGGTAGCCTGCAGCGAGAATAGCGCTGATCATTCAAGTCAGTTCCTTTTTCTGACTTACTACCCTTTGCCGGAGATCGCTACATGAAGTGGGACACGCTGGATGAAGAGCCCTGCTCGCTCTCCCGCACCATCGCCGTGGTCGGCGACCGCTGGACGCTGCTGATCCTGCGCGAATGTTTTTTACGCGTGCGCCGGTTCGAGGGATTTCAGTCCTCGCTCCAGATCACGCGGCACCTGCTCTCGGAGCGTCTGAAGAAGCTGGTGCGGTTCGGCATCCTGCGCCGCGTCCCCTATTCCGAGGCGCCCAAGCGCTACGAATACATCCTGACGCAGAAGGGCCTCGACCTCTACCCGATCATCATGGCGATGGTGCATTGGGGCGACACCCACATGGGCGACGAGCGCGGCCGCCCGCTGCTGCACCAGCACAAGACTTGCGGCAAGGAGTTCGACCCCGTGATGGTCTGCTCGGAATGCGGTGAGCCACTGCATGCGAAACAGGTGCATGTGCATGCGGGGCCGGGGCGGAAGGAAGCGGTGGGGTAGAGTGGCGCCAAGCAAAAGGTGTCGTGCCCCGCCTCGACCGGGGCATCCAGTCGGTGGGCCGTTCCTTGCTCATCGGAGCTCGCTTTCCATGGGAGCTTACGCGAAGGGAACGCCGTAATACGAGTTGATGCCGCGGACTGCCGCGTCGTCACCCCAGTTCCAGTCGCTTCGTTCGTCGTATTTCGGCGCGCCTTCGAGCGTCTTGGCGGTAATCCCGGTGACATAGCCGCCGAGCTCCGTATCGTATTTCAGCGACCGCCAAGGCAGCGGATAGTGGTCGTTGCCGAGGCCCAAGAAACCGCCGAAGCCGAGCACGACGTAGGAGACCTTTCCGCTGACCTTGTCGATCATCACGCGTTCGATCGAACCGATCTTGTTGCGATCGGCGCCATAGACCGATGTTCCCTCGACCTTGTCGCTGCCGATCAACCTGCCCATCTCGCTGCGGTCCAACTCGTCTTGCATCAGCATCCCAATTCTCCACTCAGCCAACGTGTGAACCAACCGGGTCTGCGAGCGAACGTTCCGGCGCATGTTCTGGTGGTCGCATCAGACACGGAGCACGGTCGCCAGGGGCGATCAGCGAGCGGCCGCGGCCTCCGGTAGCATCAGGAAATCATGCATCGCGGCAGCAGTCTGAAGCTGATCGATGCGCGCCATAACAGAATCGCGCTGCTGTCCATCCGGCAAGCACGACAGTTCGTGCTCGAGCCGCAGCTGCTCTGCCTTGAGACGTTGTTCGAACGTGTGGGGCTCAGATCGTCTTCGCATCTTCCGTCCTCGGTGGTTGCAGCCCCGAGCTGTTGGCCCAGCGCTCGACTTGCTCGATGACCTTCTGATGGCTCGGACGCACCGGTTTGGGCGCCTCGGGCTCTTCGGAAAGCTTACGGGGTAACCTGACTTCCTCCGTCATGGCCTGTTCTCCCTCTCTTCCGAAAGAACGCGCCACCGCCAGAGTTGTTTCAATAATAACTTATTGATTTCACTGATTATTTTTACTAATCTGACGATTTTTCCGACTCTTGTGGAACTCGCGCCAAACTCGTTCGTTGAGCAAACTACTCAACTTACTCACTTTGCGTGATCGACCATGAATGACCTTCGCGCCGAGCGCCTCCAGGTTATGCTCTCGCCGGAAGAGCTGGCCGCCGTCGATGATTTCCGATTCAAGCACCGCATGCCGACGCGCGCTGCGGCGGTCCGAGAGCTTCTCAAGTTCGGGCTCGCAGCCGCGGGCATCGAGACGAGCATCGACCCGTCGGCAGGCATCAAATCAAGCGAGTTTGGTGTCTTTGGTCGCGGTCCCGAAGGACACGCGCCGGCGAAGCCCGAGGGCGACACCGAGGATTGAGTCTCTCCCAAGCAAAAACGACCCCGGCACAGTGGCGTGCCAGGGCCGTCCTTGGAGATTGCTTCCGGCGCACCGGGGGCATGACAGCCGGAAGCAATCCGTCGACTCGTCGCGAAGGGATTCGTTCCTCGCGAGAACTAGCCGGTCGGCGCGTCGCCGGAATCGTCCGGCATCACGCCGGAGCCCGGTGTCTTGGTGTTGTCGTTGAGCTTGGGATCGCGCGTTGCTTCGCGCGACGGCGAGCCCTTCGAATCCGTCTTGTGCACGGCTTGCGCGCGCTGCTTGTCGCGCGGTTGATCTTCCGCCCGCTTGTCCTTGACGATGCCGTGGTCGGAATGCGCCATGATGTCCTCTCGCCTCTCCAGATGTCCTGAAGCGCTTACGCGCCGGCACAACGAATGTTCCGGCGCGCGAGGCCCGCAGCGCTAACTATGCGTGGCGTGGATCGCCGCCGATGCATTCTCCAGATGCACCTGCCGCACCGTCGTCACTGTCGCGAACGCGACCGAGACGCCAAAGGCGAGAATGAGCGAGAGAAGAGCCAGACGTGGAGCCATCGCAAAACCTCCTTCTGGAATCGAAATCAACGCGATCGACCGTTCGTGGATGATCCTGGATTGGTTGCTTGCATTCCGTGAGCGGTCTCACACGCAGATTCACAGAGATGAGAGCGCTCACGCATCCTGCGTTCGGAGGACGCGGACCTTTACGGGCGGGATTTCACCGTCCAGCCAGTCCTGCTCGTTCGCCAATGCCGTCCAGGCAGCCGCCATGCGCAAATAGCGTTTGTGGGTGGGCTGCCCTTCCGCGCGCTCGGCGAGCTGAAGGCAGTTGTCGGCGTTATCCCTGAAGATGTCAGACTGTTTCATACAGAAGATGTGGGAACGGAACTCTCGCTCCGCAATCGCCCTTACCGGATCGTAACGCCGGGGGAACTTCGCACGCCATCGGTCATTGGAGATGCATGAGGATTCTCGTCGCGATCATCCTGGCTTTCATCAGCACCTCGGCGTTCGCCGACAATATGGGTGAGCGAACGGCCGGCGACCGCGTGCCGACCGCAACCGATGTCATCACCGGCCTCTATAGCTTCAGCCGTTTCCAGCAGGGCCTGCTGGAAAGCACCGACCTGAAAGGCAATGCGGAGGTGAAGAATCTCGCGGCCCTGCGCGCCGAGGAGGCGGGCAAGCGCGACAAAACCCTGAAGCAGATTCAGGACGCGATCGGTGCGGAGCCGCACGCCGGCAAGACGACGTCAGTGAGCGCAAGCCTCGTCGAGCCCGAAAATGCGGATGGACCGACTTACGTCAGAAGCTTCTATGCCGCGCAAATCCCCGAATATGACTCCGCCATCAACCTGCTCGAGCGCTATCTGAAAGCGCCCGACAATCCTGCGCTCGCCGCCTTCGCGCGCGAGCAATTGCCGATGCTGCGCACGCAGGTGAAAGATGCGGAGCGCACCATGGCGGATAAATAGCAGCCCTATTTGTCTTCCGGATGATGCTGCTGGCTCTCCGGCCGCTGGTCGCGGTCCCCGTGGTCAGCGAATCAGCGCGTGACGTGGCGGAGCTTGCGGCAGGGTCGCCAGTCACAGCCCCGCGCCCGCTGGGCGCGCCAGCCCCCTCTCCTAGGACGGCTCGGAGCTCTGGTGCAGCGGCCGGCCGGCTTTTTCCTGAACGGGATGGAACCATCGTCACTCCTCACCGTTATTTTGGCCGGGCTGAGCACGGCAGGTTCCAATTCCAAGCGCTGCAACGTTGGCGCTTGATTTCGAATTTGGCTGACGGTCTATTTTGACAACTGCGTCACGCCTTGGATTCGGCCGACGCCGCGGGGGAATCAGTATGAGCGACCTCGATCCCGGAACTGCATCACGCTCCGGTCGTCGCGTCCCAAAGCCAAAAACCAATGGTATGTCGGACCCGGATTCGCGGCCGGAATTGCTGCTCGCCTTGCAGGCGATGCGCAGCGGCGATTTTTCGGTGCGGATGAGCGGGGACTATCTCGGCATCGACGGCAAGATCGCCGACACTTTTAATGAAATCATCGCCGCCAACCAGCGCATGGCGCAGCAGCTCGAGCTGGTCGGTCAGGTCGTGGGGCGCGAGGGCAAGACCCGCCAGCGCGTGAAGTTCGGCCTCGCCAGCGGCTCCTGGGCCGACATGGAAGGCTCCGTCAACACGCTGATCGACGACCTCCTGTGGCCGACGCGCGAAGTGACGCGCGCGGTCGCTGCGGTGGCGCAAGGCGACCTGCTCCAGACTGTCAAGCTGGACGTCGACGGCCGCCCGCTGCGCGGTGAATTCCTGCAGTCGGCGACCATCGTCAACACCATGATCAAGCAGCTCGGCGTGTTCACCTCCGAGGTGACGCGCGTGGCGCGCGAGGTCGGCACCGAAGGCAAACTCGGCGGCCAGGCCCAGGTGCCGGAAGTGACCGGCGTCTGGAAGGATCTGACCGAGAGCGTCAACTCGATGGCGAACAACCTGACCAACCAGGTTCGTAACATCGCCGAGGTGACGATCGCGGTCGCCAACGGCGACTTGTCCAAGAAGATCACCGTCGACGTCCGCGGCGAGATCCTTCAGCTCAAGGAAGCCATCAACACGATGGTGGACCAGCTGCGCTCCTTCGCCTCCGAAGTGACGCGCGTGGCGCGCGAGGTCGGCACCGACGGCAAGCTCGGCGGACAGGCGATCGTGCCCGGCGTCGCCGGCACCTGGAAGGACCTGACCGACTCCGTGAACGCGATGTGCGGCAACCTCACCGCCCAGGTCCGCAACATCGCCAACGTGACGACCGCCGTGGCGCGCGGCGACCTGTCGCGCAAGATCACGGTGGACGTGCGCGGCGAGATCCTGGAGCTGAAGGACACCATCAACACGATGGTGGACCAGCTCAACTCTTTTGCCTCCGAAGTGACGCGCGTGGCGCGCGAGGTCGGCACCGAGGGCAAGCTCGGCGGCCAGGCCCAGGTGCCCGGTGTGGCCGGCACCTGGAAGGACCTCACCGACAACGTCAACTTCATGGCGTCGAACCTGACCGCGCAGGTCCGCAACATCGCCGACGTCGCGACCGCGATCGCCGGCGGCGACCTGTCGAAGAAGATCACGGTGAACGTCTCGGGCGAGATCCTTCAGTTGAAGGAAACGCTCAACACCTGCGTGGACCAGCTCAATGCCTTCGCCGGCGAAGTCACGCGCGTGGCGCGCGAAGTCGGCACCGAGGGACGGCTCGGCGGCCAGGCCAACGTGCTCGGCGTCGCCGGCACCTGGAAGGACCTGACGGAAAGCGTCAACTCGATGGCGTCGAACCTGACCGCGCAGGTCCGCAATATCGCCGAGGTGACCACGGCGGTCGCCGGCGGCGACTTGTCGAAGAAGATCACCGTGGACGTGCGCGGCGAAATTCTGGAGCTGAAGGACACCATCAACACCATGGTGGACCAGCTCAACGCCTTCGCCGGCGAAGTCACGCGCGTCGCGCGCGAGGTCGGCACCGAAGGCAAGCTCGGCGGTCAGGCCGTCGTGCGCGGCGTCGGCGGCACCTGGAAAGACCTGACCGATTCCGTCAACTCGATGGCCTCGAACCTCACCGGTCAGGTCCGCAACATCGCCGAAGTCGCGACCGCGGTCGCCAAGGGCGACCTGTCCAAGAAGATCACCGTGAATGTGTCGGGCGAAATCCTTCAGCTGAAGGAAACGCTCAACACCATGGTGGACCAGCTCAACGCCTTCGCCGGCGAAGTCACGCGCGTCGCGCGCGAGGTCGGCACCGACGGCAAGCTCGGCGGCCAGGCCGACGTGCCCGGCGTCGCCGGCACCTGGAAGGACTTGACCGACTCCGTGAACTCGATGGCGGGCAACCTCACCGCACAGGTTCGTAACATCGCCGAGGTCGCGACCGCCATCGCCGGCGGTGACCTGTCACGCAAGATCACGGTGGACGTCCGCGGCGAGATCCTTCAGCTCAAGGACACGCTGAACACGATGGTCGACCAGCTCAACCGCTTCGCGGGCGAGGTGACGCGCGTGGCGCGCGAGGTCGGCACCGAAGGCCGCCTCGGCGGCCAGGCCAACGTGCCCGGCGTCGCCGGCACCTGGAAGGATTTGACCGACAGCGTGAACTCGATGGCGGGCAACCTCACCGCCCAGGTCCGAAACATCGCCGAAGTGACCACCGCCGTGGCGCGCGGCGACTTGTCCCGCAAGATCACCGTGGACGTGAAGGGCGAAATCCTCGAGCTCAAGAACACCATCAACACCATGGTCGACCAGCTCAACGCCTTCGCCGGCGAGGTCACGCGTGTGGCGCGCGAGGTCGGCACCGAAGGCAAGCTCGGCGGTCAGGCCGAGGTGTCCGGCGTCGCCGGCACCTGGAAGGACCTCACCGACAACGTCAACTTCATGGCCTCGAACCTGACGGCCCAGGTCCGCAACATCGCCGAGGTCGCGACCGCGATCGCCGGCGGCGACCTGTCGAAGAAGATCACGGTGGACGTGCGCGGCGAGATCTTGCTGCTCAAGGACACCTTGAACACGATGGTGGAGCAGCTGCGCTCCTTCGCCGCCGAAGTGACGCGCGTCGCGCGCGAGGTCGGCACCGAGGGCCGGCTCGGCGGTCAAGCCGTCGTGCCCGGCGTCGGCGGCACCTGGAAGGATCTCACCGACAACGTCAACCTGCTGGCCGCGAACCTCACGACGCAGGTCCGCAACATCGCCGAGGTCACCACCGCCGTCGCGCGCGGCGACTTGTCCCGCAAGATCACCGTGGACGTGAAGGGCGAAATCCTCGAGCTGAAGAACACCATCAACACCATGGTGGACCAGCTCAACGCGTTTGCCGGCGAAGTCACCCGCGTCGCGCGTGAAGTCGGCACTGAAGGCGAACTCGGCGGCCAGGCCCAGGTGCCCGGTGTGGCCGGCACCTGGAAGGACCTCACCGACACCGTCAACTTCATGGCGGCGAACCTGACCGAGCAGGTCCGCGGCATCGTCAAGGTGGTGACCGCAGTTGCGAACGGTGATTTGAAGCAAAATCTCACTGTGAAATCCAAGGGCGAGGTCGCGGCGCTCGCCGACACCATCAACAACATGACCGAGACGCTCGCGACCTTCGCCGATCAGGTGACGTCGGTGGCGCGCGAGGTAGGCGTCGAGGGACGGCTCGGCGGCCAGGCCGACGTGCCGGGTGCAGCCGGCACCTGGAAGGACCTCACCGGCAACGTCAACCTGCTCGCAGCCAACCTCACCTCGCAGGTGCGCGCGATCGCGGAAGTCGCGACCGCCGTGACCAAGGGCGACCTGACGCGGTCGATCCAGGTCGACGCCCGCGGCGAAGTCGCCGAGCTGAAAGACAACATCAACACGATGATCACGAACCTCCGTCTCACGACGGACGTGAACACAGAGCAGGACTGGCTCAAGACCAACCTCGCCAAATTCACCAACATGCTCCAGGGTCAGCGCGATCTCACCACCGTCGGCCGGCTGCTGCTGACCGAATTGTCACCCCTAGTGAACGCCCATACCGGCGTGATCTACCAGGTCGAGAACGAGGATAGTCCGCGGCTCCTGTTGCTCGCCTCCTATGCCGGCGACGGCGTCTATCCCTATCAGCGCGTGCTCCCGCTCGGCGACGGCCTGATCGGCCAATGCGCCCTCGACAGACGGCCGCGCGTCATTGCCGACATTCCACCCGACGTGGTGCCGATCAACTCGGCGCTGTTCCGCGTCGCGCCAAAGAACCTCGTCGTGCTGCCGGTGCTGTTCGAAGGCCAGGTCAAGGCGGTGATCGAGCTCGCCTCGCTGACCTCGTTCACGACCTCGCAGATGACATTCCTCGAGCAGCTTACCGACTCCATCGGCATCGTGCTCAACTCGATCGAGGCGACGATGCAGACCGAAGGCCTGCTCAAGCAGTCGCAGCAGCTTGCCGGCGAGCTTCAGACCCAGCAGCGCGAATTGCAGCAGACCAACGACCAGCTCGAGCAGAAGGCGCAGCAGCTCGCCGAGCGCAACGTCGAGGTCGAGCGCAAGAACCAGGAAATCGAGCAGGCCCGCCGCGCACTGGAGGAAAAGGCGACCGAGCTCGCGCTGACCTCGAAGTACAAGTCCGAATTCCTCGCCAATATGAGCCACGAGCTGCGCACACCGCTGAACTCGATCCTGATCCTGGGACAGCAGCTCACCGACAATCCGGATGGCAACCTCTCGGCCAAGCAGGTCGAGTTCGCCCGCACCATCCATGGCGCCGGCACCGACCTGCTCAACCTCATCAGCGACATCCTGGATCTCTCCAAGATCGAATCCGGCACGGTGACGGTCGACGCCGAGGAGATTCTGACTGCAAACCTGCTCGAGACCGTCGGGCGGCCGTTCCGGCACGAGGCGGAAAACCGCAACCTGTCGTTCAAGATCGACGTCGACCCGAACCTGGCCCGCAGCATCGTCACCGACTCCAAGCGCCTGCAGCAGGTTCTCAAGAACCTGCTTTCCAACGCCTTCAAGTTCACCGCCGAAGGCGAGGTGCGCCTGAAGGTCGTCGCCGCGGTCGGCGGCTGGGGCACGGATCATCCGGTGCTGAACTCAGCGCCGGCGGTGATCGCGTTCGAAGTGACGGACACCGGCATCGGCATTCCCCTCGAGAAGCAGAAGCTGATCTTCGAGGCGTTCCAGCAGGCGGACGCCGGCACCAGCCGCAAATACGGCGGCACCGGTCTCGGACTTGCGATCAGCCGCGAGCTCGCGAGCCTGCTCGGCGGCGAGATCCATCTGCGCAGCGCGCCCGGCAAGGGCTCGTCCTTCACGCTCTATCTGCCGCTGAAATATTCCGGCCCGACGCTCGCGCCGCGTGCACCCGCGCCGCAGCAGTACAGTCAGCCACCGGCGTTGCAAGCGGCTGCGCCCGAACAGCAGCGCGTCATCGAGCAGATTGCCGACGACCGCCTCAACCTCGCGCCCGGCGATACCATCCTGCTCATCGTCGAGGACGATCCGCATTATGCCCGCGTGCTGGTCGATCTCGCCCGTGACAAGGGCTTCAAGGTTCTGGTCGCCGCGCGCGGCGCGGAGGCGCTGGAGCTCGCCAAGCAGTATCAGCCGCGGGCCGTTTCGCTCGACGTGTTCCTGCCTGATATGCTGGGCTGGACGGTGCTGAGCCAGCTCAAGCACAATCCGCTGACCCGCCACATCCCCGTGCAGATCATCACGCTCGACGAGGACCGCCAGCATGCGCTGGCCCGCGGTGCCTTCTCCTTCGTCAACAAGCCGACCACGACCGAGGGCGTCTCAGCCGCGCTGACGCAGATCAAGGAATATGCGCGGCCGCGGCGCAAGCGGCTCCTGATCGTCGAGGACAACGAGGCCGAGCAGCTCTCGATCCGCGAGTTGCTGCATCACGACGACATCGAGATCGTGACGACGGATACCGGCGCCGGCGCGCTCTCGACACTGCGCGAGGCACCCTGCGATTGCGTGGTGCTCGACCTGCGGCTGCCCGACATGAGCGGCTTCGAGGTGCTGGACCAGATCCGCAACGACGAGGCGCTGTCGAACGTTCCGGTGGTGGTCTTCACCGGCCGCGAGCTCTCGGCGGAGGAAGATGCGGAACTCCACACCATGGCGCGCAGCATCGTGGTCAAGGGCGTGGAATCGCCGGAGCGCCTGCTCGACGAGACCGCCTTGTTCCTGCATCGCGTCATCACGGAACTGCCGGTCGAGAAGCAGCGCATGCTGGAGAAGCTGAACAGTTCCGACGAAGACCTGATCGGCAAGACCGCCCTGCTCGTCGACGACGACGCCCGCAACATCTTCGCGCTGTCGAGCGTCTTGGAACGTCGGGGCATGAAGGTGCTGACGGCCACGACCGGCCGCGAGGCGGTAACGCTGGTCGAATCCAATCCGGAGATCGCCATCGTGCTGATGGACATCATGATGCCGCAGATGGATGGCTATCAGACCATCGGCGTCATTCGCGAAAATCCGGCCTTCGCCCGCCTTCCGATCATCGCGCTGACAGCCAAGGCGATGAAGGGCGACCGTGAGAAATGCCTGGAAGCCGGTGCGTCCGACTACCTCGCCAAACCCGTCAACACCGATCAATTGCTGCTTGCAATCCGCATGTGGCTGCACCGCTGAGTTTGGATCCGCGAATGGACCACGAAAAGGTCAACATCCTCCTCGTCGACGACCAGCCGGCCAAGCTGCTCGCCTACGAGGTGATCCTGAAGGAACTCGGCGAGAACCTCGTGATCGCATCATCGGGCCGCGAGGCGCTGGAGGTGCTGCTCAAGACCGAGATCGCGGTGATCCTGGTCGACGTCTGCATGCCCGAGCTCGACGGATTCGAGCTGGCCGCGATGATCCGCGAGCATCCGCGCTTCCAGAAGACCGCGATGATCTTCATCTCGGCCATTCAGGTCAGCGATATCGACCGCTTACGCGGCTACGAGATGGGTGCCGTCGACTACGTCCCGGTGCCGGTCGTGCCGGAGGTGCTGCGCGCCAAGATCAAGGTGTTCGCCGAACTCTACCGCAAGACACGCGAGCTCGAACGGCTGAACCAGGAGCTCGAAGACCGCGTTCGCGCACGCACGGCCGAGCTGGAGAATTCCACCGCAAAGCTGCGCGAGAGCGAAGAGCGGCGCAGCATGGCGATCGCCGCCGGCAAGATGGGATCGTGGGACTGGGACTGGGTCAACGGCGACTGGATGTGGGACGAAGGCCAGTACCGCATCTTCGGCGTGACGCCGGAGACCTTCAACGTCACCTCAGCCAACATCCAGGCGCTGCTGCACCCTGATGACGTCGACCAGTTCGGCCAGGCGATTGCCGCGTTCAACACCGGCGCGCACGCCTATGAAGGCGAGTTTCGCGTCAGCCGGCCCGATGGCGAGGTGCGCTGGTGCGTCGGCACGGCAGCCGCGACGGTGGACCAGGGCGGCCGCGTGGTGCGCGTGAGCGGCGTCACCGTGGACATCACCGAACGCAAACGCGCGGAAGAGAGACAAAACCTGCTGGCGCGCGAGGTGGATCATCGAGCCAAGAACGCGCTGGCGCTGGCGCAATCGATCGTGCGCCTCACCCGCGCCGACGAGGTCAAGGCTTACGTCAACGCCGTCGAGGGGCGCATCAACGCGCTGGCGCGCGTGCACACGATCCTGTCGCTGTCGAGCTGGCAGGGCGCCGAACTCTCAAGGCTGATCGACGAGGAGCTCGCGCCCTACTCGCTCGGCGGCCAGATCAAGCTGGCCGGTCCGGAAGTTCAGCTGGCGCCGGCGACAGCGCAGACGCTGGCGCTGGCGCTGCATGAGCTTTTCACCAACTCGGCGAAATATGGCGCGCTCTCGACGCGGTCTGGGCGGCTTGCGATCGGCTGGCAGGTCGAGGACGACCACCTCACACTGACCTGGGACGAAACCGGCGGTCCGCTGGTGAGGACGCCGAAATCCCGTGGCTTCGGCACGCGGAGCCTGCTTGCCAGTGTGGAATCGCAACTCGGCGGACAGGCGGAATTCAACTGGCGTGCCGAAGGCCTGTTGTGCCGCCTTGAGGTGCCGCTGACGCGGAAGACCGTAGCGCCGCCGGCCGCGAGCAAGTTCGGCGTGGCTCCGTCCGAACCCCTTCAGCGGGCCTCAGGCTAGCGCGTTTGCGAGCGAAGTGGGCTCCGGTTCGCGCGTAAAGATAGGAATCTGGAGCTTCGGCCCTGATTCACTCAGAACCGATCATGATCTAGCGCGTCGCGGCGACCCTCATGCTCTGCATCGCCTGCGGTTCGTCAGCGACACGTCCTTCCAGCCAGGCTTCCGTTTGCGAAAGCTCGCGCAGCGCCCGCGCGTAACGGCGGGCTGCGCTCCGCTCGGCGCCGCGCGGCAGCCTGCGCGCCTTGCGCAGCATGTCCGCAGCCGCGTTGCGATAGGCCAGCGAGCGATAGAGAAAGACGACCTTACCCATATCGAATGTTCCCGTGTTGATGGCATTCATCCTCGCAAGACCGCCATGAACGTCGGATGAAGCGGGGAATGACAAAATCGTCATGACAATGGAACCCGCAATCGTCGCATGCGTTTTATGCCACACCGCGAGGCGGTTCCATGCGCGGGAAAAAGTCGCCGAGCCTCATCTCTCCGACCGGCGTCATCAAGCTGATGACGCATGCGATGATGGGCGCAGCCCTCGGCCTTGTCTTCGGTCTCGCCCTCGTCCTGTTCAATCCGGCCGTCGCAAATTTGTTGAACCACGGCGGACATTCGGCCGGCATGGTCTTCATCATCACACTGGTGACGACGTTCGCGATCGGCGCAACGCTCACGGGCCTCGTGTTCATCCTCGCCGAGGACAAGGAATTTTGAAGCGCGCGTGACGCGCACCGGGCGATTTCGTTCGGAACTCCTGCAGCAAATGGCGGTTGGCTGCCTGCGTCAATTCAACTCAGGGAGTTCCCGCGCATGAAAACCACCAAGCTCGCTCTTACCGTGATGTTGGCAACCGGCCTCGCCGCCGCTCCGTTCGCCGTGCAGGCCAAGTCGCATAAGGCCAAGCATGGATCCGCTATGTCCTCGTCGCAGACCACGGGTGCCAACACCAAGTCCTCCAAGGGCGCTGATCCCTCCGGTCAAGGTGGTTCTGGCCCCGGCTCCGACCAAGGCGGCACCATGACGAACAACAAGGGCGGCATGAGCAACACCAAGTGAGCTCCGGCCGACAATCAAAGGCCTCGCGGCGACGCGGGGCCTTTCGCTTTGGAGCTGGAGTTTGGAGCTAGATTGGGAATCCTTCCAGCGTCGCATCGCTAAAGCGGCCGTCCCGTGGCATTCGCCTTCACGAGATGCTCCAGCCGTGCACGTTTGCGTGCGATCAGGAGCTGCGCTGCGGCATCGTCGAGACCCTCGCGCTGCAATTGCCGGATGGCGGAGCCGAGTTCGAGAATTTCGGCGCGCAGTTTTAGAATCCGGTACGTGTCCGGGTCTTCTTCCACCGCACGCTCCCAAAATTCTCAGCGGCGCGCGATCACGCGCAGCGGACTACCGGATGTCGTTGCAGGACGAAGGCGGACCCGCTCGCGGACGTCAGGCAAGACATCGCCGCCACCGGCCGCCTTCCATTCGCCGATCAGCAGGTTGATTTTCCGGCGCAGATCCATCTGCGCCAGGGCCTTTTCTGTGCAGTCGCGGTCGCGATCGACGAGGTCGCGCACAGACACCTCGATGTCGGCCATCTCGAGCCTCAAGGCGCTGATTTTGCGTCGAATTTCATTAATTCTGTTGTCCATGGCTTGTTAGAACAAAATAAGAACATATAGTCAAGTGACGATTTGAGAACGGAGAGGCCAGATGCAGGTTCAGGGTAAATACGACGCCAGGGTTTTCCTCACGGAGCAGATGACGAGAGCGCAGGGGCTGAGGCTGAAGCGTCTGAGCGAGGAAGCCTATCAGCCCACTCAATACGATCGGGCTCTGTCCTCCACTGAGGCTGCGCGCCGCATTCGAGCGCTGGAAGACGAGATCGAGTTGGCGAACTCCTTCTGAGGAACGCGGCCAGCGCATTTGGAACGTAGGGTCAGTGATGCGGTTCTTTCCCGGGCCAAGGGAGAGAGTTGATGGCACGCAAGGCAAAGAAACGCCGCTACTCACGCAGCGCCAGCAGTGATGTCGAGCGCGAGATGCGCGGTTATAAGAAGGGCACCGCGAAAAGCGGCCCCGGCGGTCGTGGCGGACGCGTGAAGAGTCGCAAGCAGGCGATCGCAATCGGCCTGTCGGAAGCGCGCGCGAAGGGCAAGAAAGTCCCGAAGAAGGCGTCGAAGCGGAAAACGTCCAAGAAGAAGACAGCCAAGAAGACGGCCAGGAAGACGACCAAGACAACGAAGAAGACCTCGAAGCGCAAATCCAGCAAGCGGTAACGCCCACCCGCGTCAGATCATGCTGCCCGGCATGAAGCAGCGGATCGAAATCCCGAACGCAGTCTTCACCGGCCATACCATGGTGTGGCCAGCCCGGTTTGGCTCGGTGATGACGGCCTCATCAGGCACATCCACCCACTGCCCGTCGAGCCGCACGCGATAGTGCCCATCGTGCGATTCCCAATCGGGGTCGGATACAGCAAAGCCATCTGCATCCGAGCAGCAGGGCCCAAGATGGCTGCGCAAGCTGTCGAACCAGGGTTTCAGGGGCGAGTTGGCGTAGCGGCCATCGTCGCGCCCCAGGGCGCTTCCGGTCGTCAGGACAAGCGGCGCCACAAGCAGCGCACACCTCAGCGAGAGCTTCAATCGATCCATGTCGGCACCGATCAAATGCGAACCACCGGTTCCACAAGAAGGCCGGGCGTTCGAAGTTCCACTCCTGCAATTCGCCTGGGCGTCTTCATTGACGCCAAAGCCCAACACGTGATTCCGAACTGTGACGAGCGAACGCGGCTTTTTCGGACGAACCCGTCATCAACGCTGCCGTTAACGAGAATGTTATCGGCACCTGTGGGAATCTTCCAGACGCGCACGAAAAAGGCGGCCCGCAGGCCGCCTTTTGAGTTTGCCGCGGGAAGCGCGAGGCTTAGGCCAGCGGCACCGCGACGAACCGCGTCGCTTCCTGGCTCTTCACCTGCAACAGCACGCTGTTCTTGCCGGACGATTTGGCCTGCGCCAGCTCGGAGCGGACGTCACCGACATTGGCAACGGCCTTGCCACCGACATTGAGAATGACGTCGCCGGTCTGGATGCCGCGCTGCGCGGCGGGTCCCTGCGGATCGACCTCGGTCACGACCACGCCCTTTTGGCCCGCGCCCTGGACGTCGCCTGCCGGCGCCAGGCTGAGACCGAGGCGCGGCGTGCCGGTGTTCGGCTGCGCCTTGCCCTCGCCGGCCTTGGCCTGCCGCTCGTTCGGCAACTCGCCGAGGGCGAGTGTCACCGTCTTGCTCGCGCCTTTGTGGAAGACGTCGAGCTTCACGGACGTGCCCGGCGCCAGGGTGGCAATGGTGCGGGCGAGATCGCGGGAGTCCTTGATCGCGGTACCGTTGACGGCGGTGATGACGTCGCCCGCCTCGATGCCGGCCTTCGCCGCGGGGCTGCCGTCCTGCGGATTGTCCACGATCGCGCCGCGCGCCTCCTTGAGGCCGAGGCTGTCGGCGATCTCGGCGCTCACCGGTTGCACCTGCACACCGAGCCAGCCGCGGGTGACCGAGCCCTTGTCCTTCAGCTGCGCGACGACGAGCTTCGCGGTCGAAGCCGGAATGTCGAAGCCGATACCGACCGAACCGCCGGAGGGTGAGAAGATCGCGGTGTTCACGCCGATCACGTTGCCGTTCATGTCGAAGGCCGGACCGCCGGAATTACCCTTGTTGATCGGCGCGTCGATCTGGATGAAGTCGTCATAGGGACCGTTGCCGATGTCGCGACCATTGGCCGAGACGATGCCGGCGGTCACGGTGCCACCGAGGCCGAAGGGGTTGCCGACCGCGACCACCCAGTCGCCGATGCGCGGCTTCTGGTCGGAGAATTTGACGAACGGAAAGTCCCTCTTGCCATCGACCTTGATCAGCGCGAGATCGGTCTTCGGATCGGTGCCTACCACCTTCGCGGTGTAGCTCGTGCCGTCATCCATGGTCACCTGTACCGACTCGGCGTGATCGACGACGTGGTTGTTGGTCACGGCATAGCCGTCGGCGGAGATGAAGAAGCCGGAACCCTCGCCCGTGATCATCTGGTGGCGCTGGCGCGGCATGCCGTTCATGCCACCCGGGCCGCGGAAGCCGAACTGCCGCGAAAACTGGTCGAACGGCGAATCCTCGTCCGAATCCATCCGGTTCTGTTGCAGCATCGCGCTCTTGTCATTGTCCTGGTCGATCCTGACCCGCACCGAGATGACGGCGGGTTTGACCTTGCTGACGAGATCGCCGAAGCCCGGCGGCGTCGCGGCGGCTTCCGCCGCCTGGGCCGGCCCGATGAAGGAATTCAGACCGAACTGCGAAGAGGCGGGAGAGGCAGCGAGCACGGCCACGCCAAGCGCGGCCACGGTGCCCAGCAGCGCAAGCCGGCGCGGCTTCAAGATCTTGCGGGACGTGGTGGTGTCGGAATTGACGTGATCGTTCATGTCGAAATGTCCATGTTGGGTAAGTCGCCTTGCAACCAACATGGACATCGTCACCTTACGGCGTCCCGTCCGTCCGATTAAATCTTGGCAAAGGTGCCGCGAAAATCAGGGCTGCACATTTGATGCGGCTCAACGCAGGCCCCGTGCGCCGTGATAGACTGCGGCCACTGGATGATGTCCACCGGAGGCGCGCCATGTACAAAGACATTCTCGTCCACATCCCGACCGAGCGCCCGATGAGCGCGGTGATCGACGGCTCGATCTCGCTCGCGGCGAGACTCAACGCACACGTCGACGCGGTCGCCGTCGGGTACGTCGCGAGCAGCACTGCCTATGTCCTGGATGGCGGTGCCGCCGTAGCGGCGGTGTTCGAGATGGAGCGCGAGCGCGCGGTGGAGCGTGCCGAGGCCGCGTTGGCGATATTTCGGAGCGAAGCCACGAACGCCGGCATCTCCTGCACCTGCCACCCGCTCGGCGCAATCCCCGCGGACGCAGCCGGCTCGCTCGGCGAGATGGCGCGGCTCCACGATCTCAGCATCGTGCTGCAGCCCGATCCGGCGCAAGGCTCATTCGACAATGATATGCCCGGCGAGATCCTGTTCCAGGCGGGCGGACCGGTGCTGTTCCTGCCCTACACCTTTCGTGGGTCATTCAGGGCGAACCGGATCGGCATCTGCTGGGATGGCAGCCGCCTCGCCGCTCGCGCGATGCGCGACGCCGCTCCCTTCCTGGCCCGCGCCGAGGAGATCGTGATCATCACGATCAACGAAGCCGACGCGGTTCCCGACGAGGTCTCAGCAAGCCATCTGGCAAGACACCTCGGCCGGCGCGGATTGTCGACCCGCACCGTCAGCCTGTCGGCGGCGCGCTCCGACATCCAGCCGACCATCCTGTCGCTGGCCGCCGACGAGAGCCTCGATCTCCTGGTCATGGGCGGCTACGGCCACTCGCGGTTGCAGGAACGCTTCCTCGGCGGCGTCACCCGCGCCATGCTGGAAGCCATGACGGTCCCGACGCTGATGTCGCATTGATCGAGAGATGATCCGCAACGGACCGACGCGCTCACGCCGCGGCGGGGGTCTCAAATGGCGCGGTGGCGATGGCGTCGTCCTCGGGTTGCGCATTGCACGCGTCGAAATGCGCCTTCAGCGCAATCTCGGCGAGGTATTCGAAATGTTCGGCTTGCCCAAGGAGTTGCCAGTTCTGGAGCGGCCGATAGGCCGCCTGCTGACGACAGAGAGACGCCAGCGCCCGGTAGCGACGTACGTTCTCCATGAGACCCTCCCTCGCATTCACTGAGCTTATTGCCCTGATTTACGTCAGGCCGATGGCGGTTATGCAAAACATTTACTGCGTGCGAGGCGCCCCGCGCAACCTGGGTTAACGTCTGGGAAACGCGCAGGCCTCCATTGGTTCCTATCGGAGAACCCCACGTGGAACTCATTGGCCAGGCGTAGCGCTGGCGCGCGACGGAGATGCCGATCAGATCAAGATACCGTTCGATCGATTCCGGCCACCCGATGAGATTGCCCTGCATTTCTGCGCAGAACTCTAGCGCGAGGAAGGCCCGCTGCGCCGTGCAGCGTGCCCTGTAGAACCTCGGACGGAATGGCACGCCATGGTACAACCAGTGCGACGCCGGCTCTGCCACGCCGGTATGCCGTATTCTACCGGGTGAGCGCGGTCTCGCCGGCCCGGATCGTCTGCGCCGAACCATGTTGCAGCTTCGGAACCCTGCCGGCCTCCGCAGCAGCGCGGATGGCGGCGATGTTGCCCGCATAATCGGCGCTGCTCTTGCCGCGGAACACGGCCGATCCTGCCACGAGGGTGTCGGCGCCCGCGGCAGCCACAGCGGCGGCATTGTCGCGCGTGATGCCGCCATCGACCTCGAGCCGGATCGGCCGGTCGCCGATCATGCTTCGAATGCGCCTGATCTTCTCGATCTGGGAGTCGAGGAAGGACTGGCCGCCGAAGCCGGGATTGACCGTCATCACCAGCACGAGGTCGAGACGATCAAGCACGTATTCGATCGCGGCTTCCGGTGTAGCCGGACACAGGCTGACGCCAGCCTTCTTGCCGAGCGCACGGATGGCCTGGAGCGAGCGGTCCAGATGCGGGCCGGCTTCGGCATGAACCGTGATGACGTCGGCGCCTGCCTTTGCGAACGCCTCCAGATAGGGATCAACAGGCGCGATCATCAGATGCACGTCAAAGATCTTCGCCGTCGCCGGCCGGATCGCCTTGATGACGTCGGCGCCATAGCTGATGTTCGGCACGAAATGTCCGTCCATGACGTCGCAGTGGATCCAGTCGGCGCCGGCAGCATCAATAGCCCTGATCTCCTCGCCGAGGCGCGCGAAATCGGCGGCCAGGATCGAAGGCGCGATGAGGATTTCTCCCGTCATGACTTCGCACTCCTCTGCGCGTCCGCACCACCGCTGAAAACGCGGCTCGCAAGGACATCCGTCGGATCGATCGTTTCGAGATCGGCGACATCGAGCATGCGGTCGAGATCGGAGACGAGGCGATCGGCCTGGCGGAGGCGGATACGATCGACCGCGTTGCGGATCGAGCGCGCGTTGGAGAAGAAGGGCTGGGTCCGGCGCAGTGCGATGTATTTTTCGAAGGCCCCGCGCGCCGCCGCCGAGAAGCGGTATCCACGCTCCTTCAGCATCAGCTCGGCGATGACGAGAAGCTCGGCTTCCGCATAGTCCGGGAAGTCGATGTGATGGGCGATGCGCGAACGGAAGCCCGGGTTGGAGGCGAAGAAGCTCGTCATCCGCTCGCCATAGCCGGCGAGGATCACGACGAGGTCCTCGCGCTGGTTCTCCATCACCTGGAGCAGGATCTCGATCGCCTCCTGGCCGTAATCGCGCTCGTTGTCAGGCCGGTGCAGATAATAGGCCTCGTCGATGAACAACACGCCGCCCATCGCCTTCTTCAATATCTCCTTCGTCTTCGGCGCGGTATGGCCGATATACTGGCCAACGAGATCGTCGCGCGTCACCGAGATCACCTGCCCGCGCCGCACGAAACCGAGGCCGTGCAGGATCTTTGCCATGCGCAGCGCCACCGTGGTCTTGCCCGTGCCCGGATTACCGGTGAACGACATGTGCAGTGTCGGGGGCGACGATGCCAGTCCCGCACGCTGGCGGATGCGCTCGATCAGCAGCAGTGACGCGATCTGACGCACGCGGTTCTTGACCGGCCGGAGGCCGATCAGCTCCTGCTCGAGCTGTTGCAGCGTGTCAGTGATTCCGGCCGCCTCGGCCTCCTTGCGGAGATCGAAGCTGGTCTCGCTGGTTTCAGCGGTCGTCGCATGAGGGACATCAAGCATCGGCACCTCGAAGAAAAGAGCTTCGCCGCGGGGGGAGCGGCGAAGCAGTGGTCCGCCAAGGAAACGGAGCAGGGAGTGCTCCGCGCGGAGAGGAATGACTAGGTCGACGCGTGCGCGGCCGGCCGGCGCACGGTGGTGTAGCGGATCGCACGTCCGCCGACCTCCTGCCGCACCAGGTCGAACTCGGCTTCCTGCGGCGGGCGGTTGACGAGGAACGAGATCCGCACCGATTCCCAGCCATGGCTGGAGTCGAATCCACTGATGCGGATGTAGCGGTCGCCGTAGACCCTGCGGCACTCGGCGAGCTCCATCATCACGCCGGCGGCGTCCTGGAGGTCGAACATCGGCAGGCCCCACATCTCCCAATAGGTGTTGCGGGGATGCGGATCGTCGGTGAACTCGATATTCACCGCCCAGCCATTGGCGAGGCAATATTGCAACTGCTTCGTGATCTGGTCGTCGGTCAGATCAGGCAGGAACGAGAAGCAGCCCTGGGTCAGTTTCATATCTCATCTCCTCAAACGGTTTCCAACGCGGTCGGCACGAAGTCCGGCGTGTCGGTGGATTGATAGTTGAAGCTGACGTCCTTCCAGACCTCGAGCGCAGCCTTCAGCGGCGTGCAGGTCTCTGCCGCCCTGGCCAGGATCTCTGGACCTTCATGGACGTAGTCGCGCCCCTCGTTGCGGGCGAGGATCATCGCTTCGAGCGCCACGCGGTTGGCGATCGCGCCAGCCGCAATGCCCATGGGATGGCCGATGGTGCCGCCGCCGAATTGCAGCACGACGTCCTCGCCAAGGAGATCGAGCAGCTGGTGCATCTGGCCGGCATGGATGCCGCCGGAGGCGACTGGCATCATCTTGTTCAGGCTCGCCCAGTGCTGGTCGAAGAACAGGCCGTGCTCGAGCTTGGTCGGGTTGAAGTCTTCGCGGCAGACGTCGTAATAGCCGCGCGTGGTATTGGGATCGCCCTCGAGCTTGCCGACCACCGTGCCGGCGTGGATGTGGTCGACGCCGGCGAGCCGCATCCACTTCGCGATGACGCGGAACGACACGCCGTGGCTCTTCTGCCGCGTATAGGTCGAGTGACCGGCGCGATGCAGATGCAGGATCATGTCGTTGCGCCGTGCCCATTTCGCCATGGACTGGATCGCGGTGTAGCCGATCACGAGATCGATCATGACGATGCACGACCCGAGCTCTTTCGCGAACTCTGCGCGCTCGTACATGTCCTCCATCGTCCCCGCGGTGATGTTTAGGTAGGTGCCCTTCACCTCGCCGGACGCCGCCTGCGCGCGATTCACGGCCTCCATGCAATAGAGGAAGCGGTCACGCCAATGCATGAAGGGCTGCGAGTTGATGTTCTCGTCGTCCTTGGTGAAGTCGAGCCCGCCCTTGAGCGCCTCGTAAACCACGCGGCCATAGTTGCGCCCGGACAAGCCGAGCTTCGGCTTCACCGTCGCGCCCAGCAACGGCCGGCCGAACTTGTCGAGCCGCTCACGCTCGACCACGATGCCGGTCGCCGGCCCCTGGAACGTCTTCACATAGGCGACCGGGAAGCGCATGTCCTCCAGACGCAGCGCCTTCAGCGGCTTGAAGCCGAACACGTTGCCGATGATCGAGGCCGACAGGTTGGCGATCGAGCCGGGCTCGAACAGGTCGAGGTCATAGGCGATGTAGGCGAAGTACGAGCCCGGCGTGCCGGGCACCGGATCGACACGGTAGCACTTGGCGCGATACTTCTCCGCAGCGGTCAGGCGATCGGTCCACACCACCGTCCAGGTCGCGGTCGAGGATTCGCCGGCAACCGCCGCTGACGCCTCGATGGGGTCCACGCCCTCCTGCGGCGTCACGCGGAACAGCGCGATGACATCGGTGTCCTTCGGCGTGTAGTCGGGCTCCCAATAGCCCATGCGCGCGTATTCCATCGTGCCCGATCGATAGCGCTCTTTGCCCCGGACGGTTCCTGCGTGTGCATTCATGGCTCTCTCCTGCTCTTCTCTCTCTGAATGATTAGGCGGCGACCGACTCGCGGGCGCCGATGCGCGGATCGAGCTCGCCGGCGCGATAGCGCCGCGCCATCTCGCTCAAGGGAATGACCTTGATCTTGCTGGCGTGGCCCGCGGTGCCGAACTGCTCGAAGCGATCGCGGCAGAGCTCGCGCATCGCATCCATCGCAGGCTTGAGGAATTTGCGCGGATCGAACTCGGAGCGCGTTTGCGCGGCGACCTTGCGGAACACCGCGGTCATCGCCAGGCGACAGTCGGTGTCGATGTTGACCTTTCGTACGCCGCTCTTGATGCCGCGGACGATCTCCTCGACCGGCACGCCCCAGGTCTGCGGCATCTCGCCGCCGAACTGGTTGAACATGTCCTGGAGCGGCTGCGGCACCGAAGAGGAGCCGTGCATCACGAGATGCGTGTTCGGCAGGCGGCGGTGAATCTCCTCGACAACCCGCATCGCCAGGATGTCGCCATCAGGCTTGCGGCTGAACTTGTAGGCGCCGTGAGACGTGCCCATCGCGATCGCGAGCGCATCGACCTTGGTGGCGCGGACGAAGTCGACGGCCTGGTCGGGATCGGTGAGGAGCTGGTCGTGGCTGACCTTGCCCTCGACGCCGTGGCCGTCCTCCTGCTCGCCGCCACCATGCTCGAGCGAGCCGAGCACGCCGAGCTCGCCTTCGACGGAGGCGCCCACCCAATGCGCGAGATCGACGACGCGGCGGGTGATGTCGACATTGTAGTCGTAATCGGCGGCGGTCTTGGCGTCGGCCTTGAGCGAGCCGTCCATCATGACCGAGGTGAAGCCGTGGGCGATGGCGGAGGCGCAGGTCGCCTCGTCATTGCCGTGGTCCTGGTGCATGCAGAGCGGAATGTCCGGATAGGTCCGCTCCAGCGCGTCGATCATGTGCGAGAGCATGAGATCGCCGGCATAGCTGCGCGCGCCGCGCGAGGCCTGGATGATCACGGGCGCATCGACCTCGGCCGCGGCCTGCATGATCGCAATACCCTGCTCCATGTTGTTGATGTTGAACGCCGGCACCGCGTAGCCGTGGTTGGCGGCGTGATCGAGCAGCTGACGAAGGGTGATACGGGCCACGAAGATTCCTCCTGTTATGGCTTGCCGGCGCGGGTGATCGCCCGCCGGGCGGCTTCGGCAATGCTTTGCGGCGTGATGCCGAATTCGCGGTAGAGCACGGGCGCCGGCGCAGAGGCGCCGAAGCCCCGCATGCCGACGAACTCGCCGTCAGTGCCGATCCAGCGATGCCAATCGCCGACTACGGCGGCCTCGATGCCGACGCGCGGGGCGGTGCCGAGCACACAGGCGCGGTAGTCCTCCGGCTGTTCCTCGAACAGCGCGAAGCAGGGCGCGGAGACCACGGCGGCGCGGATGTGTTCCGTCGCGAGCAGGCGAGCGGCTTCCAGCGCGATCGAGACTTCGGAGCCGGTCGCCATCAACGTGACGTCGCGACCGCCGTCCGGCGAGACGATGAGGTAGGCGCCGCGCGCGACACGGTTCCTGCCGCGCACGTCGCTGCGGAATGTCGGCAGCGCCTGACGCGACAGACACAGCACGGAGGGGCGATCTTCCGCCTCAAGCGCGCAGTCCCAGGCTTCGAGCGTCTCGACCGCGTCGGCGGGGCGGAACACCAGAAGATTCGGGATGACGCGCAGCGCCGCGAGATGCTCGACGGGCTGATGCGTGGGACCGTCCTCGCCAAGACCGATGGAGTCGTGGGTCATCACATGGATGACGCGCAGCCGCATCAACGCCGCAAGACGGATCGCCGGCCGGCTGTAGTCGGAGAAGGCGAGAAAGGTGCCGCCATAGGGGATGAATCCGCCATGCAACGCGAGGCCATTCATCGCGGCGGCCATGCCGTGCTCGCGAATTCCGTAGTGGATGTAGCCGCCGGCGAACGCACCACGCGCCACCGGAGTCTGCGCTTTGGCATGCGTGAGGTTCGAATGCGTCAGGTCCGCCGAGCCGCCGACCAGTCCGGGAATTGTCCCGGCAATGCCGTCGAGCACCTGTTGCGAGGCTTGCCGCGTCGCCAGCTTCGGACGCTCGCTGGCAAAGCGCTCGCGCAATTTCGCCGAGGCCTGGGCATAGGCCTCCGGCAGGGCAACGGCCTTGCCCTCGATGAACAGCTCACGCTGCGCGGCCGTCGCGCCTTCGTAGCGGTCGAGCCAGGCAAGACGCTCGACCTGCCCGCGCTGTCCGATCATCCGCCATGCCTTGAGGATCGGGATCGGTACCACGAAGGGCTGGTAGTCCCAGCCGAGCGTCCGGCGCGCCGCTGCCGTCTGCTCAGTGCCGAGCGGCGCGCCATGCGCCTTCTCGGTGCCCTGGCGGTCCGGCGCGCCATAACCGATGATGGTGCGGCAGGCGATCAGCGACGGTTTTGTGCTCTCACGCTCTTCGGCAATCGCTTGCGCAACCGCTTCGGAGTCGTGGCCGTCGACATGGCGGACCGACCAGCCGGACGCCGCAAAGCGCGCGAGCTGATCATCGGAAGTGGCCAGCGAGGTCGGCCCGTCGATGGAGATGCCGTTGTCGTCGAACAGCACGACCAACCGGCCGAGCTGGAGATGACCGGCGAGCGAGATCGCCTCCTGGCTGATGCCTTCCATCAGGCAGCCGTCGCCCGCGATCACATAGGTGAAGTGATCGACCAGGCCGTCGCCGTGCCGTGCATTGGCCATGCGCTCGGCGAGCGCCATGCCGACCGCGGTCGCGATCCCCTGCCCCAGCGGGCCGGTCGTGGTCTCGACACCCGGCGTGTGGCCGTATTCCGGATGGCCCGGCGTCTTCGAGCCCCACTGCCGGAACGCCTTGATGTCGTCCAGGCTGACGTCGCCGCCGGTGAGATGCAGCAGCGCATAGAGCAGCATTGAACCGTGCCCCGCCGACAGCACGAAGCGGTCGCGATCCGGCCAGTTGGGGTGCGCGGAGTCGAACTTGAGGAACCGCGAGAACAGCACGGTCGCGACATCGGCCATGCCCATGGGCAGACCGGGATGGCCGGACTGCGAGGTCTCGATCGCGTCGACCGCGAGGAAGCGGACGGCATTGGCGAGATCGTTGTGTGTGACTGCCGTGATGTCGGCTTCAGCGTGGACGGAGATGTTCATCGAATTCTCTCCCTGTTCACTTCAGATTTCGCTTGCGCTCGATCAACTGCATGATCAGCGGCGTCAGGATCAGCTGCATCGCCAGATCGAGCTTCGCGCCGGGACACACGATGGAGTTCGCGCGGGACATCCAGCTGTGGGGAAGCATCGACAGCAGATAGGGAAAGTCGATGCCGCGCGGATTCTTGAAGCGGATCACGACCATCGATTCGTCCGGCGTCGGGATCCAGCGCGCGATGAACGGATTGGAGGTGTCCACCGTCGGCACGCGCTGGAAGTTGATGTCGGTCTCGGTGAATTGCGGGCAGATGTAGTGGATGTAGTCGGGCATCCGCCGCAGGATGGTGTCGGTGACGGCCTCGGTCGAATAGCCGCGGGCGCTGCGGTCGCGGTGCAGCTTCTGGATCCATTCGAGATTGATGACCGGCACGACGCCGATCTTGAGATCGGCGTAGCGCGCGACATTGACCTTGTCGGTGACGACGGCGCCGTGCAGGCCCTCGTAGAACAACAGGTCCGAGTTTTCCGGCAGCCGCTCCCACTCGGTGAAGGTCCCGGGCGCCGTACCGTGCAGTGCGGACTCCTCGGCATCATGGACATAGTGCCGCGTCGTCGCGGTGCCGGTCTCGCCATAGTCGCGGAAGGCACGCTCCAGCTCCTCGAACAGGTTGGTCTCGGGGCTGAAATGGCTGAAATGCTTGTTGCCGCGTTCGGCCTCCTGCGCCATCTGCGTGCGCATCTCGGCACGATCATAGCGATGGAAGGCGTCGCCCTCGATGTAGACGGCGTTGACCTTCTCGCGGAAGAAGATCTGCTCGAACGTCTTCTTGACCGAGGTGGTGCCGGCGCCGGAGGAGCCGGTGATGGAGATGATCGGATGCTTCCTGGACATGGGTCGCCTCGCTCACAGCCGGAAGAAGCCGCGCCGCGCGAACAGCGGTGCGGAGATGCTGGCGACCAGCAGCGGATCGCAATGCAGTTCCTCGACGCGCTGCACCTCGTTGCTCGAGCCCATGATCAGCGGCACGCGCTGGTGCAGGCTCTGCGCCGATAGCTCGAGGATGCGCTCGCGCCCGGTCGTGGCGGAGCCGCCGGCCTGTTCGATGATCATGGCCATCGGGTGCGCCTCGTAGGTGAGGCGCAGGCGGCCGTCGCCATAGCCGGGGCGCGCGTCCGAGGGATAGAGGAACACGCCGCCGCGGGTGAGGATTCGGTAGGCCTCCGCAACCAGCGAACCGATCCAGCGCATGTTGAAATTGTGGTTGGCGGGCCCTTCGACGCCGGCAAGACATTCGTCGACGAAGGCGCGGACCGGCGTATCCCAGTGGCGGCGGTTCGACGCATTGATCGCGAATTCTTCGCACGTCTCGGAGATCTGCACGGCGTTGCGCGCGAGGCGGAAGCAGCCCGCCCTGCGGTCGAGCGTGAAGATGTCGACGCCGTCGCCGAGCGTGAGCACCAGTGAGGTCTGCGGCCCATAGGTGACGAACCCCGCAGCAAGCTGCGCCGAGCCGCGCTGATGGAAGGCGAGAGCCAGGTCATCCGGGGCAGGCAGGATCGAGAAGATCGTGCCGACGGTCATGTTGATGTCGATGTTGGAGGAGCCGTCGAGCGGATCGATCGCGACGCAGATTTTTGCCTCGCGGTCGCCGATTTGCGGCTCGCGCATCTCCTCCGACGCGAGCGCTGCGATCGGCAGTCTGCTGAGACAGCGGCGCAGGATCGCATCCGCCTGGACGTCGAGATCGCGCTGGAGATCGCCGTCGCTGTTGCGGCCCGTGGTCAGGCCCGATGCGTCCGCGAGATCGCCGGTGGCAATGAGGTCGGCGATCTCGATCGCCGCCGCTGCGATGGCGTCGACTGCGGCTGCCACTGCCAGCGCATGCGGCGCCGTCTCGGAATACCGTTGAAGGTGGTCGTCCAACCTGAGTTGCCCGGTCATCTGCGTCCATCCCCTTGCGGGCGCCGCATCCAGTTCCCTCCCCGCTGGAGGTCGGTGCGGTCGGTCCTAACGCGAGGAGATTGACAGGGGCGGCTTAATAAGGAAAATTTCTATTCATAATGAGCGCCAAAGAATTTTCTTATAATGGCCCCGGCCATGCGGCGGCCCAGCTCCGGCATCTGACGATCCGGCAGCTGCGCTCGCTTGCGGCGCTCTCGGCGAAGGGCAGCGTCACCGCGGCCTCGAGCCAGCTCGGCCTGACCCAGCCTGCCGTCACCCAGCAGCTCCGGCAGCTCCAGGACCTCGCCGGCCTGCCGCTGGTGCAGCGGACCGGCGACGGCATGCTGCTGACGGAGGCAGGCAAGGAGGTGCTGGCGCTCGCCGAACGCGTCGAGGCCGCGATCATGGACTGCCAGGGCGCGCTCGATCTGCTCGCTGGACGGACCGGCGGCACGGTGCATCTCGGCGCGGTCTCGACCGCGAAATATTTCGTGCCGCATGCGATCGCGGCGTTCTCGAAGCGGCATCCGAAGATCGAGATCAAGCTCACGATCGGCAATCGCGAGGAGATCCGCGAGGCCATGCACGGCTACGATCTCGATTTCGCCGTGATGGGTCGGCCACCGGCCGACGTCAGCGTCGACGTGCGTCAGCTCGGGCGCAATCCGCACATCATCGTCGCGCGCAAGGGACACTGGCTGGGGAAGGATTCCGGCCTCAACCTGACCGACCTCGTGCACGAGACCTTCCTCACCCGCGAGCCGGGATCAGGGACGCGCACGCTGATGGAAGGCATGTTCCAGAGATCGGATCTCGAGCCGATCATCGGCATGGAGATGAGCAGCAACGAGACCATCAAGCAGGCCGTCATCGCCGGGCTCGGCATCGCCTTCATCTCGGCCCACACGGTGGCGCATGAGCTCGCCGAAGGTCGTCTCATCGTGCTCGATGTCGCGGGCCTTCCGATCGTCCGGCAATGGTACGTGATCCGCCGCAGCGACAAGGTGCTGCTGCCACCGGCGCAGGCGATGTTCGATTTCCTCGGCTCCGAGGGCTCGAACTATTTGCCCGACGTGCCCGAGTTCGGCGGACAATAGCCCGCCGATACTCACCCCATCAGCTTCATCGCGATCGTCGCGGCCAGAACGACGATGATCTGGAGCAGACGCTCCGTCGTGAAGATGCGGTTGAAGGTGGTCATCGCTTGGCCCGGCCGACGCAGGAGATCTCGATCGGCCTGTTGCTAGCACACGCGGGCGCCGAGATAACTCCGTAGTCGCCACGGATCCTGCCGGCGCGCCGAAACATGTGACCGCCTGGAACCCGACAAGTTTCGAACGATTCAAATCATCCTGCGCGGAATGGCCGCACGGTCACTTTGTTCATGCACACAGTGACTTCGCGTGCACGGATGCTCCTTGCCCCGCATCCGGCCGTGCAATGGGGAATCCGGGCGAGTTTTGAAAGAGTCAGGGAGGGCGCGATGAGCCACATCGCCGCCGCGGGAGAGCTTTTGTCTGCCGCAAGCTACATGTCCAAGCGCAATTTTTCGGGTATCGGAGGCGTGTTGACCGCGCTGATGACGTCAGCTGCGTTCTTCGCAAGTCCGCAGGCCTTTGCGCAATCCACGCCCGCACAAGGCGTGACGATTCCATCCGTCACCGTGACCGCGCCGGAAGCACAGCGCCGTACCAATCCCGCTTCGGCCGTACGCCGGTCGAGCGGCACGCGGAGCCGCCGGACGCAAACGGCACGGCGGCCGGGGACGACCGCCGCGCCACAGCCCTTCATGCCATCGCAGGACGCGCGCACCGGCACCGTCGGCTATTTCGCCAACAGCACCTCCGTCGCCACCAAGTCGAACACGCCGATCGTCAACATCCCGCAATCGCTTTCCGTCATCACCCAGCAGCAGATCCGCGACCAGAATTATCAGGGCTTGACCGATGTCACGCGCTACGTCCCGAGCGTCGCCGTCCACCAGGGCGAAGGCAATCGCGACGAGCTCGTCATCCGCGGCGTCGATTCCAGCGCCAACTTCTTCGTCAACGGCTTTCGTGACGACGTGCAATATTTCCGCGACCTGTACAACGCGCAAAGCATCGAGGTGCTGAAGGGCCCGAGCGCCCTGACCTTCGGCCGCGGCGCCGGCGGCGGCGTGCTCAACCGCACCCTCAAGGAGGCCGATGGCACCCGCATCTACCAGGCGACGGGGCAGACGGGCTCGTGGGGCGACCGGCGCGTCACGCTCGACGCGGGCCAAGCCGTCAACGACAACGTGGCAGCCCGGCTGAACGTGTTCTACGAGGGCAGCGATGCGTTCCGCGACTTCAACCATCTCGAACGCTACGGCATCAACCCGACCGTTACGCTGAAGCCCGACGACTTCACCAAGATCAAGCTGTCCTACGAATATTACCACGACGGCCGCACCGCCGATCGCGGCAATCCCTCGCAGGGCCTTCCCGGCGGCGTCACGCGCTTCAATCCGACGACGCCGTTCGCGCCGAACGGCAATCTCCAGACGTTCTTCGGCAGCCCCAGCCTCAATACCGCGCAAGCCACGGTGCAGACCGGCATGGCGATCATCGAGCACGACTTCCAGAACGGACTGTCGGTGCGCAACGGCACGATGGCGGCCGACTACCAGAAGTTCTACCAGAATGTCTATCCCACCGGCGGGCCGCTCGCCGGTGCCGTCAACGCAGCCGACACCGCGGTCAACCTTGGCGCCTATCAGCACACGACCAACCGCGACAATTTCTTCAACCAGACCGACTTCACCTACAAGGGCTGGACCGGGCCGATCGCGCACACCGTGGGCTTCGGCACCGAGTTCGGCCGCCAAACCGGTGTCGACATCCGCAACACCGGCGTCTTTCCGAACGGTACCAACACGATCGTGCAGAACCCGTTCGCTCCGACCTATTTCGGACCGGTCACCTTCGTCCACCACTTCACCGGCACCAACACCGATGGCGTCACGACACCGGATTCGAACAGTAAATATGCGCTGAACGTCGAGTCCGGCTACCTGCGCGACACCATCGAATTCTCACGCGCGCTCCAGCTCATCGTGGGCACGCGGTTCGACCGCTTCGAGATGTCGGCGCTGGACATGAACACCAACCTCAACCGCAACCGCACCGACAATCTGGTCTCGCCGCAAGCGGCCGTCCTCCTCAAGCCGATGGAGACGATGTCGGTCTACACCGCCTACAGCATCTCCTATTTGCCCGCCTCCGGCGACCAGTTCTCCTCGCTCAACGACGGCACGCTGATCCTGCAGCCGCAGAAGTTCGAGAACACCGAGGTCGGCATGAAGTGGAACATCAATCCGAGGCTGCTGTTCTCGACCGCGATCTACAACCTCAACCGCACCAACCAACCGATCGCGGATGGCAACAATCCCGGCTTCTTCCTGCCCTCCGGCAGCACGCTGACGCGCGGCTTCGAGGCGAGCCTCGTCGGCTACGTCACCGAGCAATGGCAGTCCACGCTCGGTTATGCCTATACCGATGCGAAGATCACCAGCGCGACGTCGGCGACCGTGGTGCCGGGCAATCGCGTGCAGCTCGTGCCGTACAATCAGTTCGCCTGGTGGAACAAGTACCAGTTCACGCCGATGTGGGCGGCCGCGCTCGGCATCATCTATTTCGGCGATTCCTTTGCATCGTCGGATGACACGGTGAGACTGCCGAGCTTCGTGCGCTTCGATGCCGGCGTCTACGCCACGATCGATGCCAACTGGCGGGCGCAGCTCACGGTCGAGAACATCTTCAACCGCGGCTATTGGGCGTCCGCCGACGGCAACAACAACATCTCGCCCGGCCAGGGCCGCACCGTGAGGGTTCAGGCGAGCTACCGGTTCTGACGGCTATGGCGCGAACGTCTGCGTCCCATCGCGTGTCGTTCGCGCCGTTCGTCATGGATACAAAAACCTGTGATGGTTAACGATCAGGCAGCGCGCTGGACGGCGGCGTAATCCGTGCGCGCGGCGAAATAGGCTTCCAGCTCCGACAGCGCCCGCGCTTCCCATTCGCTCGCCTGCTCCAGAAGCGACCAGCTCTGGCCCGGGCGGAATGCAGCGGTCTGGCGATAGAGCGATGCGATGCCGCGATAGCGGCGCACATTCTCAAAGATGGCGTGACCGTTCATGTTCAAAAACTCCCTCGTCATTCCCGGGGGAGAAATTGCGGCCAAATCTTTTTCGAAAAGTTAGCGGCGCGCGCCAAGCTCGCGGATGGTTGCCGGACTGTTGCGCCGGCGCAACGCGCCGCTTCCGCGCGAAGCGGATTTATTGCGAATTCGTTGCCGTGCTCTCGCCCGAGGGCTTCAGTCCACCGCGGCTGATCATTGCCATCGTCTCGCGGCAGAGATCGGCAAGGCCGATCAAGAGCACCGCGAGCAGGCAGAACAGGTTGATGGAATCCGCGCCCGCGCTGGAGAGCGGCATGAACTGGAAGAACGGCGGGATGAACGCCCACCACACCAGCGGAACGGTGAGCAGCGCGGCGAACGCCGCTGCCGGCGCGCCCGCGACGATTCCGAGCACGAACAGGCTGGGCAGGAACGCCGCGAAATAGAGCTTTGCGCCGAGTGCGACGCAGACGCCTTGAAGCGCGGCCGACACGGCGACGACGACAAATCCGAGCAGAAACGCCTGCCACGACCATGGCCGTACTCGCGGTACGCCAACCAGTCCCGCACGCCTCATCAGCCTCCCCCTGCCGCCCGTTAACCGGGCTCGCTTGCGACCAAAGTACTACAGCCGCAGGGAAACCGCGAGACGGAAATCGCACGGTGCTAGGCTACGTATCCAGGGCTTGGTAAACGGCCGCGGGCACGATCGTACCGCTACTCTGTCGCCGCATAGAGCAAGCCGGCGACGGGCAGAGCAAGGCCAATGGCCGACGCCAGCGTCCAGCCGCCTTGCGCGAAGGCCCAGGCGCCGACCGCAGAGCCGGCAGCGCCGGCGGCGAAGAACGTCGCCATATAGAGGCCGTTGAGGCGGCTGCGGTGCTCATGCCCGAGCGCGAAGATGGCGCGGAAGCCGAGCACGACGTTCCCCTGGACACCGATATCGATGGCGATCGCGGCCACGACCAGGCAGGCGAGATTCAGCATCGAGCCGGCCGCGCCGATATAAGTCACCAGGAAGCCGGCGGCCGCGAGCAGCATGGCGACCAGCGTCGCGATGCGGCTATGGCCGCGATCGGCGAGCCGTCCCGCGATCGGGGCGGCGAACACGCCGGCGACGCCGGCCAGCGCGAACAGCGCGATGCCGCGCTGGGAGAAGCCGAATTCGCTGGCGAGTTGGAGTGGCGCCACCGTCCAGAACAGGGTGAAGGCACCGAACAGGCTCGCCTGATAGAGCGCGCGGCGCCGGAGCAGCGGCGTGGTCCGGGCCAGATGCGGCATCGACAGCAGCAGCGTGCCGTAATGCATGCGCGCAACCGGCTTGCGCTTCGGCAGCGTCGTCCACAGCGCCGCCGCGAGCACGATCATCAGCGCGGCGGACATGAAGAACACCGCGTGCCATGACAGTGCTGCCGTGACGAAGCTCGACACCGGTCGCGCCAGCATGATGCCCAGCATCAATCCGGTCGAGACATTGCCGACGACGCGGCCGCGAATGGCTTCCGGCGCAAGGTGTGCCGCGTAGGGAATGATGATCTGCACGGCGACCGAGCCGAGGCCGATAAACAGCGCGGCGATCAGGAACGGCAGCGCGTGGGTGGCGAACGCGGCGGCCAGCAGCGCCGCGGCGCCGAGCGTGATGACGGAGCAGATCAGCGCGCGGTTCTCGACGAGGTCGCCGAGCGGCACGATGAAGAGAAGCCCCACGCCGTAGCCGATCTGCGTCATGGTGACGATCAGCCCGGCCGCCGCATGCGAGAGGCCGAGCGCGGCGCTGATCGGCGCGATCAGCGGCTGGGCGTAGTAGACGTTGGCGGCGACCATGCCACAGGCCGCGGCAAGCACGAAGGTCAGTCGTTGCGACACCGCATCCGGCCCGGGTGCGGTCTCGATCGTGGCATTCATCGTCATTCCAACAGACTCCAGATATCGGGAATGATCATTCCCTAATATGACACAAATTCAGGCGAGCAGTTTCATCGCGACGCCGACCAGGCGCTCGCCGTCGAGCGGCAGGCGCGCCTTGCCGACGACGCGCATTCCCTGCGTGATGCAGATCATCAGCCGCGCGGTGTCGTCGGTCGCGACATGGGCGGGAATCGAGCCATCGGCCTGGCCCTCGCGAATGAGGCCGGCGATGAAGGCCTCGTTGGTCTCGAGCTGGGCGTTGACGCGGGCGCGGACGTCCGGATCGAGCGCGGCGAGCTCGACCGCGCCGCCGACCACGATGCAGCCGCGACGGCCCTCGATCCCCTGGGAGTGCTCGACATAGGACAGCAACATATGGCGCAGTCGCTCGCGACCGTTGGCGCCGCGCGCGGCCGCGCTGCGGGTCTGCTCCCGGCGCACCACGGCATAGCGCTCGAAAGCGGCCAGGAACACGGCCTGCTTGTCGCGAAACGCCTTGTAGACGCTGCCGGTGGCAAGCCGCATGGCGGCGGTCAGGTCGCCGATCGAGGTGGCATGATAACCCCGCTCGCAAAATACGCGTACGGCGCGGTCGAGCGCAGTGTCCATGTCGAATTCCCGGGGACGGCCGGGTGGACGAGCAGCAGGCTGGGGACGGCGCGCGGCTTTTTGCATTGCGGGATAATAGGGAATGATTGTTCCCGAATCAAGGCACGTGGCTGTGAATGGGGGTGGATGGAGGGCACGCTCTCTCCCCATCGTCATTGCGAGCGTAGCGACTTGTCCGCCGAAGCTTCAGCGAAGGCGGAAGCAATCCAGAATCCCTCCGCGGAAAGGCTCTGGATTGCTTCGCTGCGCTCGCAATGACGGAGCAAGGGGCATCGGCGTCGTCCTCCAAATACCACTGTCATTCCCCGCGACCCGGCTACGCCAAGGCTTCGCCGGGGCTGAGGTCCAGGGCCGCCGAAGCTTTAGCGTAGGCGGCAAGCGGGGAATCC